>JBEKJJ010000117.1:0-21135 GCA_050011295.1 Bryobacteraceae bacterium | reverse complement strand
AGTGGAGTACATGGACGTTAGTCCGAAACAGCTTGTATCGGTGGCCGCTAGTTTGATCCCGTTCCTTGAGAACGACGACGCGAACCGCGCCCTGATGGGATCGAACATGCAACGGCAGGCGGTCCCGCTGTTGCGCGCCGAAACGCCGTACGTAGGCACCGGAATGGAGCACGTCACGGCTAGGGACTCGGGCGCTGTAGTGATCTGCAAGCGCTCCGGCATCGTGGATTCGGTGGATTCCGAACGCATCATCGTTCGAGTGGACGGCAGCGCGCACGAAGGACAGCTTTCACGCGAAGTGGGCGCCGACATCTATCAGCTCACCAAATTCAAGCGCTCCAACCAAAATACCTGCATCAGCCAAAAGCCCATCGTTTTCCAGGGGCAGCGGGTGAAGAAGGGCGCCGTCTTGGCCGACGGTCCTTGCACGGATCTGGGTGAATTGGCTCTCGGCCGCAACGTGCTGGTGGCGTTCATGCCCTGGCGCGGCTACAACTTCGAAGACGCTATCGTGGTCTCGGAGAAACTTGTGAAGGAAGATTACTACACTTCCATTCACATCGAAGAGTTTGAAATCGAAGCTCGCGACACCAAACTTGGACCTGAAGAAATCACGCGGGACATCCCCAACATTGCCGAAGGTTTCCTCCGCAATCTGGACGAAAGCGGAATTATCCGTATCGGCGCAACGGTGAAGCCCGGCGACATCCTGGTGGGCAAAGTCACACCGAAGGGCGAAACCCAACTGACGCCCGAAGAAAAACTGCTGCGCGCGATCTTCGGCGAAAAAGCCGGTGACGTCAAGGACGCATCGCTCTATTGCCCGCCCGGTATCGAAGGAACCGTGGTGGATTGCAAAGTGTTCTCGCGCAAGGGCGCCGATTTGGATGAGCGATCCAAGGCGATTCTCGAAAATCAGGTGGAGCGGCTGCACCGCAACCTGGAAGACGAAAAGCGCATTTTGAATGATGAGCGAGCCAAGCGCCTCACCGACCTGCTGGGCGAGAAAGAATCGCTAGCCGATCTCCACGACGAAAAGACCAACAAGAAGCTGCTCTCCAAGGGTACGCTTCTAACGCGCGACTTGATCGAGAAACTGCGCGCGCGCGACCTCAAGCGCGTCAAGCTGGCCAACAAGGACGTTCGCTTGAACGAGCAGATTGACGAAATTGAGGAGATGACCTCGCGCCAGATCGCCGTGCTCGAAAAAATCACGGATGAAAAGATCGCCAAGCTCCGCAAAGGGGACGAACTGCCTCCCGGCGTCATCAAGCTGGTGAAGTGCTACATCGCGATGAAGCGCAAGCTTTCGGTCGGCGACAAGATGGCCGGCCGCCACGGTAACAAGGGCGTGATCGCACGCATCGTTCCCGAAGAAGATATGCCGTATCTGCCGGATGGAACTCCGGTGGAGATTGTTTTGAATCCGCTGGGTGTTCCTTCCCGTATGAACGTGGGCCAGATTCTCGAAACCCACCTTGGATGGGCCGCGCACGCTCTGGGTCTGCATTTTGCAACGCCGGTTTTTGACGGCGCCACTGAAAAAGACATCAAGGCTCAGCTCAAGGCCGCGGAGCTGCCGAGCTCCGGCAAGGTTCAGCTTTGGGACGGCATCTCCGGACAAGCTTTCGAACAACCGGTGACGGTGGGCTACATTTATATGCTCAAGTTGTCGCACTTGGTGGACGACAAGATCCACGCCCGGTCCATTGGTCCGTACTCGCTGATTACGCAGCAGCCGCTGGGGGGCAAAGCGCAGTTTGGTGGACAGCGCTTCGGTGAAATGGAAGTTTGGGCGCTGGAAGCCTACGGCGCAGCGTATGTGTTGCAGGAATTATTGACCGCCAAGTCCGACGACGTTTACGGACGCGCCAAGATATACGAAGCAATTGTGAAAGGGGAAGCGGCCGCCGAACCGGGCGTGCCGGAATCCTTCAACGTCCTGATCCGCGAGCTGCAGTCGCTGTGTCTGGACGTCGAGTTAATGAAAAAGCCGCGGGAGACTTTAGAAACCGCGCTCGCGGCAGACTAACTGATGGGAACAGGGGCTGGGGGCTAGGGACTGCTGAAAATCCCTAGTCCCCCACCCCCCGCCCCGAATTCATAGGAGATTTCATGTATCGTTCCTCTCCGTACGATAGAGCAAATTTGATCGCCGACTTCGATTCCATCCGGATCTCGCTCGCCTCACCGGAAAAGATCCGAAGCTGGTCCCATGGTGAAGTAACCAAGCCCGAAACGATCAACTACCGGACCTTCAAGCCGGAGCGCGATGGACTTTTCTGCGCCCGGATTTTCGGTCCAATCGCTGACTGGGAGTGTTTGTGCGGAAAGTACAAGCGCATGAAGCACCGCGGCGTCATTTGCGACAAATGCGGTGTGGAAGTCACTTTGTCGCGCGTGCGGCGTGAGCGCCTGGGCCATATCGAGCTGGCCAGCCCGTGCTCCCACGTCTGGTTCTTTAAGGGCCTGCCCAGCCGCATCGGTTACCTGCTGGACATTACCCTGCGCGAGTTGGAACGTGTCCTGTATTTTGAAGCATTCGTGGTGGTGGATCCCGGCGAAGTCGCCGACCTGCGCCAGAGCGAAGTAATCACTGATGAGCGCAAGCGCCAACTGGACCAGGAATTTCCTGGCAAATTCGTCGCGATGATGGGCGCCGAGGGCATCAAAGAGCTGCTGAAGAAGGTTGACATCGAAGGCCTGAGCCTCGACATCCGCGAAAGGATGAAGACCGAGGTATCGCAGCAGAAGAAACTGAAGTTCGCCAAGCGCCTGCGCGTGGTAGAAAGCTTCCGCAAATCCGGAAACAAGCCGGAGTGGATGATTCTGGATGTCATCCCGGTTATTCCCCCCGAGCTTCGTCCGCTAGTGCCACTGGATGGCGGCCGTTTTGCGACGTCCGACTTGAATGACCTCTACCGCCGCGTCATCAATCGCAACAACCGCTTGAAGAAGTTGATCGAGCTGCACGCGCCCGACGTCATCGTTCGAAATGAAAAGCGTATGCTGCAGGAAGCTGTGGACGCGCTGTTTGACAACGGCCGCCGTGGCCGCGTTCTGCGTGGCGCGAACAACCGCCCGCTCAAGTCGCTTTCCGACACTCTCAAAGGCAAGCAGGGCCGCTTCCGCCAGAACCTGCTAGGCAAGCGCGTCGATTATTCCGGCCGCTCCGTGATCGTAGTCGGTCCCGAGCTAAGGCTGAACCAGTGCGGTTTGCCGAAGAAAATGGCGCTCGAGCTGTTCAAGCCGTTCATCTATCATCGCCTGGAGCAGCGCGGTCATTGCACCACCATCAAGCAAGCCAAGGAACTGGTAGAGCAGCAGGATCCAGTGGTATGGGACATTCTCGAAGAAGTTATCAAGGACCATCCCATTCTGCTGAACCGTGCTCCCACGCTGCACCGTTTGGGCATTCAGGCTTTCGAGCCGGTGCTGGTGGAAGGCAAGGCCATCAAGCTGCATCCGCTCACTTGCACGGCGTTCAACGCGGACTTCGATGGCGATCAAATGGCCGTTCACATTCCGTTGTCGCCCGAAGCACAAATTGAAGCTTCCACACTGATGTTGTCGTCGAACAATATTCTTTCGCCGGCGCACGGCGCGCCCATCGCAGTGCCCACGCAGGACATGGTGCTGGGCCTGTACTACCTCACCAAAGCTCGTCCGGGAACCAAGGGCGAAGGCCGAACTTTCGCATCTACCGACGACGTCCTGATCGCGCTCGAAATGGGTGAAGTGGAAACTCTTTCGCCCATCAAGCTGCGCTATACCGGCAAGGTGATCGATTTGATCAAGGCTTTTGACAATCAGAACGTCCTTCATACCGAGCCGATCGAATTCAACAAGCAATACATGGAAACCACGGTTGGCCGGGTGATCATGAACGACGTTCTCCCGGATGAGATGCCATTCATCAACGGCCTGCTGAAGAAGAAGGGCCTCACGCAACTGGTGCAGCACTGTTATCTCAAGTTCGGCCTGCAGATCACGGTGCGGATGCTGGACGAAGTCAAGAAGCTGGGCTTCCTCTACGCTACGCGCGCGGGAATTTCCATCGGCATTGACGACATGGTGGTGCCTGAAGAGAAGGCCAAGCTGGTGAAGAACGCCGAGAAGGCCGTCATCGAAGTCACCCAACAATACCAGGAAGGCGCCATCACACAAGGTGAGCGTTACAACAAGATCATCGAGATCTGGTCCAAGGTCACCGAACGCGTGGCTGAGGAAATGTTCAAGACCATGGAGGAGGACGACCGCACTGGCCGTTACCTCAATCCGATTTACATCATGGCCGATTCCGGCGCCCGTGGATCGAAGCAGCAGATTCGCCAGCTCTCCGGTATGCGCGGCTTGATGGCCAAACCGTCCGGCGAAATCATCGAGACCCCCATCACCGCCAACTTCCGCGAAGGTCTCAACGTGTTGCAGTACTTCATTTCGACGCACGGCGCCCGTAAGGGTCTGGCCGACACCGCGTTGAAGACGGCCGACTCCGGCTACCTCACCCGCCGCCTGTGCGACGTGGCGCAGGACGTGATCGTCACTGAAGACGATTGCGGAACCGGCGACGGCATTTATGTGGAGCCCATTATCGAATCTGGCGAAATCATTGAGCCGCTGCGTGACCGTATCGTCGGCCGCGTGGCGCTCGAAGACCAGTTCGATTATGAAGGCAACCTGATCGTCGGCCTGAACCAGGAAATTACAGAGGACCTGGCTGCGGCGATCCAGGCCGCCGGTATCGAGCGCGTCAAGATCCGCTCGGTGCTGACCTGCGAATCGAAGCGCGGTGTCTGCCAACTCTGCTACGGACGCAACCTGGCAACTGGCCGCATGGTGGAACGCGGCGAGGCTGTCGGAATCATTTCCGCACAGTCCATCGGCGAACCGGGAACTCAGCTCACCATGCGTACCTTCCACGTCGGTGGAACGGCTACCGGCTCCAGCGAACAATCAAAGCAGGACGCGAAGTCGGACGGCTACGTGAAATTCCTCGGCGTTACGACGGTAAAGAACGCTAAGGGCGAGCTGATCGCGATGAACCGCAACGGCATCCTGGCCATCATCGACGAGAAGGGCCGCGAAAAAGAGCGCTATCCGGTAGTGTATGGCGCGAAGGTCCTGTTCGCCGACGGCGCCAAGGTCACAACCAACGCGATCCTGCTGGAATGGGATCCGTACACGTTCTCGATCCTGACAGAAGTCAGCGGCAAAGTTCATTTCAAAGACTTGGGCGAGGGCGTCACCCTGCAGGAGCAGGTGGACGAAATCACCGGTATGTCGCAATGGGTGGTGACGGATTCGCCCGATGAAAAGCGCATCCCCACCGTCATTGTGCGGCCGGAAGGCGGGGCGCGATCCGAAGAGAAGCGCTACCTCATGCCCACCCACGCGCATCTGATGGTGAACCACGAAGAAATGGTCCACGCCGGCGACGTGCTCGCCAAGATCCCGCGTGCGACTACGAAGACCAAGGACATCACCGGTGGTCTGCCGCGCGTGGTGGAACTGTTCGAAGCGCGCAAGCCGCGTGAGACGGCCATCATCGCCGAGATCAACGGCGTCATCAAATACGGCGAAGTCGCCAAGGGTATGCGTAAGATTTCCATCACCGCCGACGACGGGGAGCAGAAAGAATATTCCATCCCGCGCGGCGTTCACATCAACGTGCAGGAGGGTGAGCGCGTAAAGGCGGGCGACCCATTGATGGATGGTCCGCGCAATCCGCACGACATTCTGGCCGTGCTCGGCGAAAAGGAACTGCAGAAATACCTGGTGAACGAAATCCAGGAAGTCTATCGTCTGCAGGGCGTCAATATCAACGACAAGCACCTGGAAGTGATCTCGCGTCAGATGATGCGCTGGGTGAAGGTGGACGATATCGGCGACACCGAGTTCCTGCCGGAAGAAGTGGTGGACAAGTTCAAGTTCCGCGAAGAGAACAATCGAGTGGAGGAAGCGGGCGGAAAGCCGGCCGGCGGTAAGCCGGTGCTGCTCGGAATCACCAAGGCATCGCTTTCGACCGACTCGTTCATCTCAGCCGCGTCCTTCCAGGAGACCACGCGCGTGTTGACCGAAGCCGCCATCAACGGCAAGGTGGACTATCTGAGAGGCCTCAAGGAAAACGTCATCATGGGGCGGTTGATCCCGGCCGGAACCGGCATGGAATACTACCGCAACGTGAAGATCGCGGGCGAAGACGTGGTGGAAGAAGAGCCCATCGCAGAAGAAGTATCGCTCACCGGCGACCTGGGCGGCTACGAAGACGAAGCCCGCACAGTCTATACCGGCGGCCTGACCGAAGAGCCCGCGCCAGTGGAAGATACGGTAGCGGAGTAAATAGCCTTAACCGTAGTGAACGACGGCAGATCCGTGAGGATCTGCCGTTTTTGTTAGAGTCGAAGTAGCTGGACAACAGCATGAACGCCGACAATGAACAGCTTGCACATTTAATCTCCGGTGTCAGTGAGAGCCTGCACCGCGAAATCTCAGGCGTCCGTGACAGCCTGCGCCAAGAGATGCACGAAGGATTCACTCGTCTGACTGAGCGTCTTGACCTGATGGAAACCCGACTGGACCGACACGGTGCCCTGATACAAACGGGCGCTCGATGGAGCGCTCGAATGACCAACTGGTCAGAACAAATTGATCGGGAACAGTCAGAAAGTGACAAAAAGATCGCCGATCTCGAAAAGCGCGTGCGTGATCTGGAACGGAAGAAAAATGGACAAGGAACCTGAGTTTGCACCAAAGCAGGCATCCGATGAGTACTGGCAGGCGTACGAGCAGTGGAAGAAGCTGGATATAAAACTCGACGCTTCCAAACGAGCTACTCGAGAAGAGGCGCATGAGCGGCGAGGCGCTGGAAACCTCTGCAACGAATCGTCAGCGTGTAGTTCAAATCACCAAGCACCGGAGATTGATCGGACGATGAAACCAGACGATCTTGAGGACATGGGACCTCGACAGCGCCTGCCAGAACTGAGAGATAAGATCTGTGCGCCAGGCGCTCGCTTGCGGGTGACCCTGAGTGAACGCGATGGTTGGCGCACCGTGGGAATTACGGGCAATCGTCTCGGTCTTCAGGCTCTTGCAGCGATCTGTTCTGGTCTCGCTGAATTAACGACGGAGGAACTCCTGACGCCAGCAAATCATTATCATTTGGACGAGGAATTCTGGGGTGCTGAAAAGGGGTCGGTTCCGATGATCGTGCGATGCACAGAAGAGGGTTGGCCGGAACTTTCGAGCTGAACCGTCGGCTCTGCAATGTCATGCCGAGCCGGACCAACCTCAATAAGACTCCACCGGCTCCGTGCGCTGAATTCCGTGCCCGGGAATTGCCACGCTCACGCGGCAATCCACTCCTGGACAGCCCGGATTCCCCACCACGACTTCCGATGGCTCCAGCCCTCCGAACGCGATAGCGCCATCTGACGGAGTCGCTGTCCCGTAAAGAACCAGATTCCGGATGGCCGGTTCATCATAGCTATTCACCGCGCCCCAGCGCGCGGCATCCTGCGCCCGCTCCGCCAGCGCCTGCCGCACGAACAGCATCTGACCTACGCCTACCATTCCGAGAATCAATCCCATGAAGGCCGCGAGAATCAGCGTGGTCTCCACTAACGACTGACCGCGCCGTCTCATTTCGCCCCTCCGCCCGTAAACGGAAAAGTAACCGTCGGACGCCCAGCCAACGCTACTTTCGTGAATATGGCATCGATCTCGAAACCCCGCACACTCACGGTAGCGGATGATGGCCCAAGAATCAGTTCGACATTGTCCGGTGCAAGCCCCCGCACCACCGGCTTCGCATCTGACGCCGGCCGGGGCTCTCCATACACAACCATATTGACAACCGACTTCGAAAACTCAGGATCGGCGACATTCGAATTCCCAGCTTGCAATGACGCGTAGCGCGCCCCAGCCCGCACCGCGTTCACCAGCGTGGTGTAAGTGAAGAACGTGTAGCCCACTTGGAAAATCCCCGTGAACATTCCAGATAAGAGAATCAGCGCCGCTGCAAATTCGATCAGCGCACTGCCGGTGCGCGACGTACGCGCTCTCACTGGATCAACCTCGCACTTTGCGGCGTCTTCACCGCCACGCTCGACGCAGCCACTAGCGTCGCATCGGTCTTCATTGGCTGAAAAGCTCGCAAAAAGATCACGGGTGCTTGTGCGCTCGCCACCACTCGGACGAAATGGAGATCGGAAGCGCTCTTCGGATCAGGCTGCCAGGTTTTCGGATCCGGCGCAGCTTCACCCTTCGCAAAGCTGGTTGAAATTTCGGTAATTGGCCGCGTGCCCATGTCCCACTTCATCGCGTTCGGCCCAGCCGCCAGCTCTCCGGCAGCCTGACGCGCACCCTCAATCCCTTGCTCGCTCCCATCCAGGCGGAGCGCCGCAGTTAACGCAGCGGCATCGGCGAACGCCTGTAACTCGCTCTTAATAAGGTACATACGCCCCAGGTCGATCCCCAGGCCCGCCACCGCCATGAGGATCACCAGCGCGATCGAAGTTGCAATGAGGACGAAACCACGCTTGGAATGACAGTCCGGCACAATCTACTATTCGGCGGTAAACGGAACTTTCGTTAGGGCCGAATACTCCGCACCAGGAACCAAACCAGGCCTACGGTCAACAACACGGTGGCACCAACCGGCACGGCCCGCTTCATCGAGCGGAGGCGCGAGAGTTGCCGCAGCGCCACAGCGAATACGGCGATCAATAACACTTCCGCCGCCGCAACGCCCGCTAAGAACGTAACGGCATGAAATCCACTCTCGGCGAGAAAAATTGAAAAATATGCGCCGTGAAATAGCCCCAACACTCCCACCACCAACCAGCGCAGCCCCGAGTTCGGTAGCAGAATAATTTCGAATGCGAGATAGGCGATGGTGAGCGCCGCCGCAGCCTCAATAAATCGCGGCGATAGCGGTAAAGAAATCCTTGGAGCGATCGCGCATGCCAAGCACTCCGCCGCAAGAAACGCCGCCGTGAGCGTCACGAGTTCCCGCCGGTTACGCGCGGCCAACACCAGGCTCGCCAGGAACAGCAGGGGCGCGAGGCCTCCAACGGCACGCATGAATCCAGCCGCGAGTTGTTGGAGAGCCGTCTCCCACGCGGTAGGCGGCCGGAAGCGCATCTCCGCCGTGGTGAACGACAAATCAAACACGGCCTGATCTGTTTTATCTCCCAAATAAGCCCGCAGCAGATGCACATGATTCGGCACCGTGACAGACGGAAATGTGCACTCCACTTCCAACTCATCCACCGGAGCGGGGAACTCGTAATCAGCCGTGCAAACGTAGGTGCCTTGTTCATCCTTACAACTCTGCGCGGAAGCCTTTCCCCAAGCACCTCTGCTTTTGAAGCGGATATGATCCAGCAGCGTGTGCTCCGGCTCGTGCACGTGCGCCACTTCATACATCGGGATGCGCAATTCGTAATGCGCGCGATTTCCATCCACCTTCAGCTCGCCGGTGCTCATGCTCACCATATGAGCGGCCAGAGTGAGAGGGCATATTAAGAACCAGAACAGCTTCATCGCTGGCTCACGGGCGACACCAACTCCGAGCCCCGCGCGCGCTGATAGCGGACGAACAACACCCGCAGCGTTGCGATCACGGGAACTGAAAAAAACATGCCCGTCACTCCGGCAATCTGCTCGCCCGCCAGCACGCCAAATAACACCAGCACCGGACTCAATTCCACGCCCTTACCCATCAAGTACGGTGATACGGCGTAGTCCTGAAACATCCGGAAAACGATCCAGAAAATTACCAGCGCGAGTAAATGATTGTAGCCGGCCAGACCAGTCACCACCAACGCGATCCCTCCCGCCGCCGCCGGCCCCACTACGGGAAGAAATTCGCCCATCGCCGCGATACACGCTAGCAGCACGGCATAGGGAGCGCCCGTCACGCCGAAGAAAACGCTGTAGCAGATGAAGCTCGAAACTGCCAAGAGCACCAGCGCGCGAATGTACTGGCCCAGTAGCCGGTTGATGTCTTCCAGAATCTCCTCCACTACTAGGCGCCGCCTTTCCGGCGCCAGCCCAGAGACGAATTGCTCGCGCATCCCCCGCCCGTCCTTGAGAAAAAAGAACGCGAGAATCGGAACCAGAACCACGTAGACCAGATATTTCGCTCCGGAGATGAGCTGCCCGCCCAGGCTCCTTACGTACGGCAGGATGTCCTGGCCCCCATTATCGAGCTCGGTCTGTAGAGTCTGGACCATTCTGGCGCGGACCGGTTCCAGCCATCCTGGCAACGGAATGTGGTTGATCCAAGCCCTATTTTTGAGCAGATCTGGCAGGCGTGTCTCGAGGCTGCCGGCTTCCTCCACGATGCGCGATCCAACCGTGACCGCCAGCGCTACAATGACACCGATCAGCGCCAGATAAACGATCACCAGCGCCAACCGCGGCGAAATCAGTTTCGGCGTAAAGCGCTGGACCAGTTCCACCACCGGAGTCAATAGATAGGCAAATAGCAGCGCGATCATGAAGACCACCAGCGTGACGCGGATGGTGTAGGCCGCGGCTACTACCAGCGCGATCAGGAAAATGGTCCACGCCGCCCGCGCCGCCCGTGAATCGATGCCCAGCATGGAATCAGAATAGCAGTGGGGCAGGTCCCCGACCTGCCATGTGAGCTCAGAAGTGCCCGCGCTACATTAGTTGCATGAAGGTTCTCCTGATCGGTGGCAGCGGATTCATCGGCCCCCACGTCGCCCGCCAGCTCTCGGAGCAAGGCCACCAGATCGCCATCTTTCACCGCGGCCACGCCAAGACCGCTCTGCCAAAAACCGCGAAGGAAATCCTCGGCGACCGCGCAGCGCTGGCCGCCTCAGCGTCCGAGTTTCGCAGTTTCGCCCCGGACGCGGTAGTGGATTTCATTTTATCGAGCGAGCGCCAGGCGAGCGACTTGATGAACGCCATGCGTGGCATCACCGGCCGCGTGGTCGCATTAAGCAGCGGCGACGTGTATCGCGCCGCCGGCATCCTGCACGGATTGGAAGCCGGTCCACTCCAGCCTGTTCCGCTCACGGAAGAATCCGAGCTCAGGACCCATAGACGCCCCTATCCTCCGGAAGCGCTGACGATGTTGCGCAATGTGTTCTCCTGGCTCGATGATGATTACGACAAAATACCCGTGGAACAAGTGGTGATGGGCGATTCCGAGATCCGTGGAACGGTGCTTCGCCTGCCCTTAATTTACGGACCCGGCGACCCGCTTCACCGGCTTCACCCTTTCCTCAAACGAATCGACGACGGCCGCCCGGCCATCCTGCTGCAGGAAGAATTAGCTCAATGGCGCGGCCTGCGCGGCTATGTTGAGAACGTCGCCGCCGCAATTACTTTGGCGGTAACTTCTTCCCAAGCGGCCGGGCGCATCTTCAACGTGGCCGAGGTTCACGCCTTTTCTGAGTTCGAATGGGCACAGAACGTCGGCCGAGTGGCAGGCTGGAAGGGAAGAGTGCTGTCCCTGCCGAAAGAACAGACGCCGGCTCATCTTCAAATTCCTTACAACGCCGCTCAACACTGGACAGCCAGCAGCACGCGAATCCGCGAAGAACTGGGATACCGCGAGCCGATCCCGTTCGACGTGTCCCTGGAACGAACCATCGCCTGGGAGCGCGCCAACCCTCCCGCCGCAATCGATCCGAAGCAGTTCGATTACGCCGCCGAAGACGCCGCACTGAGCGCCCGCCTTCATGAACAGATTCCGTAATCCATTCCGAACCGCGACCGGGAGGGAGCGCCACCACGATCTCCCGACGCTCCCTCCCAGTCGCGGCTCAGCGGGAACTCCTCACACCTCCCCGGTGTCTAAACCTCACATGCTCGAAGTCCGCGACCTCACCAAATACTACACCAGCATTCCCGCCGTCGAAGGCGTCAGCTTTGCCATACGGCCGCGCGAAGTGCTGGGCTATCTCGGCCCCAATGGCTCCGGCAAAACCACCACGGTCAACATGCTGATCGGGTTACTCGAGCCCACCCGCGGCCACATTTATTTTAATGGCCGCGATATCCGCGAAAACCTGATTGAATATAAACGTGCCATCGGACACGTTCCCGAAGTCCCTTACATTTATCCGTATCTCACTGGTCGCGAATATCTGCAACTGATCGGTCGCCTTCGATCTCTCGCGCAACGGGCCACCGACAAGAAGATCAACGAGCTGATGCAACTCTTCGGCATGCATCCTCACAGGCACTCGCTGATTTCGTCCTATTCAAAAGGCATGAAACAGCGCATCCTCATCTGCGCGGCCCTGCTGCACAATCCGCAGGTCCTGATTTTTGACGAGCCGCTGTCCGGCCTGGATGTCACTTCCGCTCTGGTCTTCAAGAACCTGGTGAAATCGCTCTCCGCGGCCGGCAAGATCATCCTCTACAGCTCGCACGTGTTGGAAGTGGTGGAAAAGGTTTGCTCGTCCGTGATCATTCTCCACAAAGGCAAAGTGGTGGCGGACGACTCTGTCGAAAGCCTCCGCAACCTGATGCAGCTCCCCTCCCTCGAACAGATCTTCGCGCAACTGGTGGTTCAAGAAGACGCCGAACAAGTAGCGAACGACATAGTAGAGGTGATGCGAGCTTATGCGTGATCTGTTCGGGGTGCTGATCCGGCACTTCTTCGGCCGCTTCTTCGACAACGAGCTGGTGTCAACGCAAGGCGAGGTTCACGCCACCATCAGCAAAGTGATCGGACTGCTAGCGGCACCCGGCTTGATCTGCTTCTGGCTGATGCCGAAGTACACCATGTTGGTGTTCCTGCCTCCCAAAGTTGCCGAAGCGGCATCGCTTTCGGACAAAATGTTCTTCATCACGTTCTCCATGGCCGTCATGGGATTTGTGACCGTGCTGGAATGGGATGCTCTATTTCCCGACCGCCGAGATTTCACCATCCTGATTCCACTGCCCATCAATCTGCCCAGCATCTTTGCCGCGAAGATCGTCTCGTTGTGCGCCTTCGTCGTGATATTCTTCGTGGCCACCAACGCCATCCACACATTTCTTTATCCCTTCGTATCGATGGGCCGCTACGCGACGTTCCTTGGCGTTTTAGGATCAATGACCGTTCATGCCACGGTGATGTTGGCGGCAACATCCAGCACGTTCTTCTTTTTCGTGGCGCTGCAGGGCATTCTGATGAACGTGCTTAGCTTTCGGGCGTTCCGCCGCGTCTCCACCTACGTGCAGCTTCTCGCCGTCCTCGCCCTGCTCATGATGCTGCTGCTTTTTCTGGATACTTCATCCCTGATTCACTCCGCCAGGAACCGTCAACTGCTCTACTTCTTTCCCCCAATGTGGTTTCTGGGGCTTTATGAATCCATGTTGGGCCAGCCCGAACCATTGGCCGGCTGCCGCGACATTGCGCTACGAGCGCTCGAAGTCGTATTGATGGCCTCCGCCTTGTCCTACGCGCTGAGCTACAAGCGCCACGTGAAGCGCTCACTTGAATCCGAGGAAATCCTGGATGTCGCGCCCAGCCGGGTCTCCACACTGCTTTGCGCAATCGCCAACCGTTACATCGTTCCCGACCCGCTCGAACAAGCCTCTTTCTATTTCACCGGCAAGACGATGGTTCGCAGCCGCAAGCACTGGCTGTATCTGGCAGCCTACGTCGGCGTCGGATTCGCGCTCATGCTTCAGGCGCTGGTTGGCGTTTTCTCTCGGACCGGCAATCCCGCTCTTGATGCGCCCAACGCTTCGCTGCTCTCGATCCCCCTCATTGTTTCTTTCTTCGTCTTATCGGGAATGCGCGTGGTCTTCGCAATCCCCGCGGAATTAAAAGCGAATTGGGTGTTCCAACTCTCGGAAGCCGACGGCCGCAAAGAATGCCTATCCGGCGTGCGAAAAGCCATGTTCGTTTTTGGAGTGCTGCCCCTGTTTGCCGCCCTGGCCCCGGTTTACGTTTTTCTGTGGGGCTGGTCAACCGCGCTCTTCCACACATTCTTCGACATCGCTCTTTCCTTGCTTCTGATCGAACTGCTGCTCGTGAAGTTCCACAGAATCCCATTCACCTGCTCCTACCTTCCCGGGAAGTCCAACATCACAGCGCTGTGGTTCGTCTACTGGCTGGGCTTCGCCACCTATGCCTACAGCATGGCGTCGCTGGAAGCCTGGATCTTAGAACGCCCGCTCCGAATCGCCGGCTTCTACGCGCTAGGCTGCGCACTGGTAGCTGTCACGTACTTCTATCGAAATCGCTATTTAGAAGAGGGCTTCACCCTAATCTTCGAAGACCAACCCGAACCAGTAGTCAGAACTCTGAACCTAAGCGCCCCAGGCAGCTGGTAATCCCCCGTCGCGCAAGCCCGTGGGGCAAGCCTCTGGCTTGCCCCACGGGTTATCCTGTAGCTTCGCCGATGACCCGCCGTCAAGCCCTGTCGCTTCCTCTATTCACACTGCGGGGGCTTGCGCAGGAAACCCGTGGCATGGCATCGCGCGGCGTGAAGCCGCAGCCGCGCGGCAAGCCCTCGGGACTCCCCTTCCACGCCCATTTCGTCAACGTCGCTGAAGCCGCCGGCTTGCATGCGCCGGTGATCTACGGCGGCGTGGGTCACGCCGAATACATCATCGAGACCATGGGATGCGGCGCGGCTTTCATCGATTATGACAATGACGGCTGGATGGATCTCGTGCTCCTCACCGGCCGGCGTATCGATTCCACACCTCGTGAAGCAACCCTCCGGTTATACAAAAACAACCGCGACGGAACCTTCGCCGACGTTACCGAAAAATCCGGATTGAGCCGCAGCGTCTGGGCTTACGGTATCACTGTGGGCGATTACGACAACGACGGGTTCGACGACTTATTCATCACCTGCTGGGGCCAGAATATTCTCTTTCACAACAAAGGCGACGGAACTTTCGCCGACGTCACCGAAAATGCCGGCCTGCTCCGTCCCGGCGCTCATTTTGGAACCGGCTGCACTTGGATCGATTACGATCGCGACGGTCATCTGGATCTGTTCGTCGCGCATTATCTGGTCTTCGATCTCGAAAAGGCCGTCAAAGCCGGCAAAGATCCGGCCTGCAATTGGAAGGGCATTCCGGTGAACTGCGGACCCATGGGTCTGCCGCAGGAAAATTACCGCCTCTATCACAATAATGGCGACGGCACCTTTACCGACGTCAGCGCCAAATCCGGAATCTCAATGGTGCCCCGGCCCGGTTACGCGCTCACCGCTGTGGCCGCTGACTTTGAGGGGGATGGCTGGCAGGATATTTACGTCGCTTGCGATACTTCGCCCAGCCTGCTGTTCCGTAACAATCACGACGGCACGTTCACCGAAGAAGGATTGGAGCGCGGCGTGGCCTTGAACGACGACGGCCAGGAGCAGGCCGGCATGGGCCTCGGCATCGGCGACTTCAACACCGACGGATTTCTGGATGTTTTCAAGACGCATTTCTCCGAAGACACTCCGGCTCTCTATCAAAACGACGGCAAGGGATTTTTCAGCGATGTGACCATCCGCGCGGGATTGGGAGTGGAAACCAGGTTCGTGAGTTGGGGCGCGGCCATCCAGGATTTCGACAACGACGGATGGCCCGATCTGTTTTTTGCCACCGGCATGGTCTATCCTGAAATCGAGCGTAAGTTTCCGGAGTACCCTTACAAGACGCCCAGCGTGTTCTTCCGAAATCTGGGGAACGGCAAGTTCGAGGAGTTGCTGGAACAAGCGGGACCGGGAATCGCGGAAGCACATTCCAGCCGCGGCGTGGCGTTTGGGGATTTCGACAACGACGGCGATGTGGACATTCTGATCATCAACCTAAACGAACCACCGTCGCTGTTGCGCAACGATGTTTCGGGAAAAAATCATTGGCTGAAAGTAAAGCTGATTGGCACTACGTCCAATCGCAGCGCCATCGGCGCGACGGTGATCGCGAGCTATGGCGGTAGAAAGCAGGCGCAGGCGGTGTTGGCGCAGTCGTCGTATCTTTCCGTGAACGATCGCCGGTTGCATTACGGTCTCGGGCTCGCAACAACGGCCGACTTGGATATCCGTTGGCCGAGTGGGCGCGCGGAGAAGATTGCAAAAGTGGCTGCCAACCAGTTGGTGGTGGTTAAAGAAGGCTCAGGCGTGATTCGGACCGAACATTTCAGTGTTAGACATGTTGAAGGAGATTAGCTGATGGACACCTCCCGGCGTCAATTTCTCTTGAGTTCTCTGGGCGCTGCTGCGGCCTTAAGCGTGGCTCGCGCCGCCGATGACCAGAGCCGCTTTACTCAATTCGATCCCCACGCGCGGCATCTGGTCTCCGAGATGTCCCTGGATCAAAAGATCGGGCAAATGACGCAGCCCGATCAAATGTATCTCGCGAGTCTCGACGACATCGACAAATATCATCTCGGCTCGCTGTTAAGCGGCGGAGATTCGGATCCGAAGTCCGGAAACGATTTGCTGTCCTGGACGGATCTCTACGATGGCTACCAGTCGCGCGCCTTGCAAACCAAGCAGCGCATCCCGTTGCTGTACGGCGTTGACGCCCTGCATGGCCACAACAATGTGATCGGCGCGGTTATTTTTCCGCACAACATCGGTCTGGGATGCTCGCGCAACGCTGCGCTGGTGGAAAAAGCCGCCCGCATCACCGCCATAGAAGTGCGCGCCACGGGAATCAATTGGACATTTGCGCCATGCGTCACCGTTCCTCAAGATATTCGATGGGGCCGGACGTACGAGGGCTTCAGCGAGTCTCCAGATCTGGTCAAAGTGCTGGGTGCGGCCGCCACGCGAGGCTTGCAAGGCAAGGCGCTGAATGATCCGCTCTCAGTATTGGCTTGCGCGAAACATTATGTAGGCGACGGGGGAACTACTTTCGGAACGGGTCTGCCCAGGGGTGGGCCCCAGCGATTTGGGTTGGACCAGGGCGACACGCGCATGGATGAGGCCGCGCTACGCAAGACCCATTTGCCCGGCTATATCACCGCCATCGCCATGGGTGTCGGAACCATCATGCCGTCTTATAGCACTTGGAATGGAGTGAGGTGCTCCGCGAGTTCGCGGCTGCTGACCGGCATTCTCAAGCAGGAGCTGGGCTTCGAGGGCTTCCTGATCTCCGACTACAACGCGCTCGACGAAATTCCGGGCACCCGCAAACAGCAGGTCGCGCAATCCATCAACGCCGGAATGGATATGGTCATGATTACAGAAAAATACCGCGATCATTACGACACCCTGAAGGAGCTGGTGCAGGAGGGCACGGTTCCGATGTCCAGGATCGATGATGCGGCTGCGCGGATATTGCGCGTAAAGTTCGCGATGGGCCTGATGAATCCCGAACGCTCGTTTTTGGCGGATCGCAGCCTGCACAAGAGCTTTGGCTCGCCCGAGCACCGGCAAGTGGCGCGGCAATGCGTCCGGGAGTCCCTGGTGTTGTTGAAAAACGAAGGGCACGTTCTCCCTGTGAAGAAAACCGGTCGGATACACGTGGCGGGAATGTGCGCCGACGACATCGGAAATCAATGCGGCGGCTGGACCATTACCTGGCAAGGCAAAAGCGGAGATCCGACCAAAGGAACCACCATCCTGGCGGGCATCCGCGGCGCAGCGCGTGGCGCCCAGGTTAGCTTCTCGCGCGATGGAAGCGGTGCGGAAGGCGCCGGCATCGGAATTGCTGTGATCGGCGAAACACCCTACGCGGAAATGCAGGGCGACCGGACGGATCTGCATCTCGCCGCCGAAGATGTAGCCGTAGTGGATCGCATGAAGAGCGCCGGCATTCCGGTTGTTGCAGTCATCGTTTCCGGAAGACCGCTGCTGATTGACAGCATTCTCGAAAAGGCCGATGCCATTGTCGCCGCCTGGTTGCCGGGCTCGGAAGGTGACGGTGTTGCCGACGTGCTCTTCGGCGACTACAAACCCACCGGCAAGCTCTCGTTCACCTGGCCACGCGGAGACTCGACTAGCTTAGAACGCAGCGATCCCGGATACAAGACGCTGTTTCCGTTCGGCCACGGATTAAGCTAGCTCACCTGCCTAACTTAGTAGTAACCCAGGTCATTTGCATGCCTTCCGGGATGCGGAAATCGAGCCCATCCATGAAAAAAGTGCTGACGCCGAGAGCGAGGCCTGCGACGGGCACTGACCCGAGCATCTGTCCAATGAACCTCGCGTGATGCCCCGGGAACTCGACGTCGGTGAATTCGAGACCGACCAGATAGGACGGACGGGGGTCCAATTGGCGCTCCAGCCTGCGGATTCGGCCCAGCAGCAATGCGCCTTTAGGAATGAGGTCAGCGCCTTGGGAACGGACCGGCGCGCCGACAATCGCGCGGATACTGTCGCCCACAGCCGCTGTTTTCGAATCAATCGGCTGAGCCATGCGGACGGAGATTTCGAGCCCGGCGGGGATTTGGAATTCCTCCGCCGGCGATGCTGGCGTCTCGATCGATGGAGGGTTGTTGAACGACAGCTCGGCCACTCCGTTGAATTCGCGGCAATGGCTGAACTCGATTCGGTTGCGCGTCTCCACGCCATTCTGGTTAGTGACCGATGTCTCGACGCTCTGCGGAAGCAACAACTCCCGCCCTCGCACGCGCATGCGGGCATAGTCGAGCGTCTCCCTGATACTCGTGACGGGAAGATCCGGCGGGATATCATGGGCGATAGTTTCCAGGCGCAGCAACTCCAGAGTTTCTGCATCAACCCAAAAGGAACCTGTCTCGGAAAGGCGCCCGCCGCGCCCCTGAATTTGCACATCCCAGCGGCTCAGATTGTATGGGATGGTGTAATCCCAGCGGATTGCCGGGCGGCCCAAGACTTCTTCATTCCCGCGCCACCGAATGGTGCTGCCATTGTTGATGAGCACGTTCTTGATGACCGATCGAAAGCCGCCGGTCGACATCAAGCCACCTCCCGCCAGTTCTCCAACGCCGCGGTCTTCGAATTCATGGGCGCCCGGCCATGAATAAAGCTCGCGATCCTTGACCACGGCTACTTCGACGTTCAGAGTATCCACGTGTTGGAAGGGCTGATGCGTGCTCTTGCGCTGCTCTCGCTCGATGGTCTCCATGCAGGTGTAGTTGTCCACTATCCCGAGAGATTTTCCGACTTCTCGTCTGATCTGCGAAAGCTGAAGCACATCTTTCGGCAACTCGGTCTGGCCGTTCAGGAGCGCGGCGAAGATCAGAACGCCGATAGCCTTCACATCCGAATTCTACTCCTGGCGCAGCGCGCTCACCGGGTTGATCCGGATGGCCCGCATCGCGGGAATACAACATGCCACCGCGGCAATTGCCAGGATCATCAGGAATACGGCTGCGTAAGTCACCGGATCAGTAGGCTCAATGCCATAAAGAATTTGTCCCAACAGCCGCGCGACCATTAGCGCCAGCCCCAGCCCCACAGCCGTGCCGGTCGCGATCAGCAGCAGCGCGCGCCGTCCGATCATCCCCAGCACTTGCGCCTGGCTGGCGCCGATGGCCATCCGAATCCCGATCTCACGCGTCCGCCGCGAGACCGCGTACGCCATTACTCCATAAATTCCGGTAGCGGCCAAAATCAACGCCAGAAAACCGAATGCGCCCAGTGCCGATGCCGCCACGCGGGCAGGAAACAGCGGCAGGTCAAGCTGTTCCGTCATGGTTCCGGTGGAATAAAGCGCGACGGTGGGGTCAAGATCGCGCACTGCATTCCGCAGCAGTTGAACCGCCTGCGCGCCGTTCAACCCGGTGCGAGCCACCACCGACGCGTTAGCGCTGTACCAGATTTCGAGTGGTATCCAGTAGGCGGGACTCCGATTTTCAGTCAGCGATATGTATTTGCCATCCTCCGCCACGCCCACAATCTCAATGGGCTTCCCGTCGGGCGCCGTCATGAAGTGTTTCGCGAGCGGCTCGCCTCCATGCAACAATTTTTCGACAAATGCCTGGTTGACCACGGCTACGCGATTGCCCCCTTGCTTGTCCCGGGCATCGAACTCGCGTCCCTTTAGAAGCTTAGTCTCGAGCGTGCGGAAATAATCCGGCGAGACGGTGTAGTAATAAGCAAGTGGCGCGTCCGTGGCCTTTGGTTGTGGCTGGCCTTCAATGAAGATGCTGTTTGACGAACTGGCGAGCGAGAGCGGCAGCGCGTCCACCAGCGCAGCCGATTGAATGCCGGGAACGGCACGCACTTTTTCGAGTAACTGGTGCTCGAACGCCCGCCCGCGCGCCTCATTGTAGCCCTGTATGTTGAGATCGAACGAAACCGTCACCGCGCCTTCCGGGTTGTATCCAATGGGCGCGTGCAGCGCGCGCTGCAGACTGCGCACCACCAGCACCGAGCAGACCAGCAACAGTACCGACAATCCCACTTGGCTAGCCACTACGTAATCGCGCACGTGCCAACGGCGCGACCGTTCGGAAGCAACTTCGTTTTTCAAGGCGGACACCAGGTCAGTCTTGGTGGATTGCAAAGCGGGAAGCAATCCGAACAATAGCGTCGTTGCTACCGACATCAACAGCGCGAACAGAAACACACGGAAATCCACGGTGAAATTGGCAAACAATGGGACATCCATGGCCGGACGCCAGGCCGACAGAGTATCGGTGATCCAAAGCGTCAGCAGCGCACCGCCTGCGCCGCCGGCCAACGCGGCCACCATGTTTTCGGTGAGCAACTGGCGGATCAGCCGGCCACGCCCTGCGCCAATTGCCAATCGAATCGCCGTCTCCTTGCGCCGGTCAGAAGCCCGCGCCAGCAGCATGCTGGCCAGATTCGTGCACGCAACCAGCAAAACCAGGCAGGAAACGCCAAACAGCGCTGCCGCGAATCCCACCACTGCGCCGCGCAGGTAGTTACCGGCCAGGCCGGGCGGAGTCAGCATGATCTTCATGCCCGCATTTTCCTTGGGATATTCTTCGGCCAATTTGCGCGCAACGCTGTTCAGTCCCGCCTGCGCCTGTGGAAGTGTCACGCCAGATCTGAGGCGCCCCACGATGAAGGTGTTCGAGACATCGCGGCGTTCCAGGTAGCCGCTCCCACCCTCCAGCTCCTTCTGCATCATCATCGGGAAGAAAACCTCAGCCGTATAGAAAAGTTCAGTGCCGAAAAAGCCTTGCGGCGCGACACCCAATACCGTGAAATCCATGCTATTGAATTTCACTTGGCGTCCCACCACCGAGGGATC
>JBEKJJ010000116.1:0-21229 GCA_050011295.1 Bryobacteraceae bacterium | reverse complement strand
TCGTTTCTGGTTTCTGGTTTCTGGTTTCTGGTTTGTGGCACGATCTCGGAGAAGTCAGCGATCTCGGAGAACTCGGTTAGTAGGTTATGCAGTAGGGTTAGCCGGTTGCGCCGGACTGCTTCGTCGGGCGCGTTGACCAGCACTTTATCGAAGAAAAGGTCGAGTTTGGGGCGCAGGGCGGCGATGCGTGATTCGAGCGGCTGGCCGGCGGTTCGCCGGATCTCGCTATAGAGTTCCTGTTCCGGGCCGGGCTCGATCAGCTCTGCGCCCAGTTGGCGGGGTCCGGAAAATTGAGCTTGTTGCAGGATGTTCTTGATGCGTTTGAAGCTGACCGCGAGGGGTTCGAAATCGGGCGTGGTGCGGATGGCTTGCACCCGCTTGAGGCGGCTTTCTAGGTCGAGTAAATTGGTCCAGCGGACCGCAATGCACGCGCGGACTTCGTCGTAGGCGAAGCCACGGACGTCGCGGAAGTAGTATTCCACGCGGTCGCGCATGAATTCGCGCAAGGCGTCGTTCATGCTGGGGAACTCGAACTTGACTTGGCCCTCGATGACGATTCGGACCACCCCTTGGGCAGCGCGGCGGAGGGCGAAAGGATCGCGGGAGCCGGTGGGAACCATCCCCACGTTGAAGCAGGAAGTTAGGGTGTCCCATTTGTCAGCCAGGGCGACCATGCGGCCGGATTCCGAGGTAGGGATCTCTCCGTCCATACTTAATGGCTTGTAGTGGTCGTAGATTGCGCGCGAGACTTCTTCGGGCTCGCCCTGCGCTTTGGCGTACAGTCCGCCGACGATTCCCTGGAGATCGGTGAACTCCTTGACCATGTCGGTGGTGAGGTCGCATTTTGACAAGAGCGCGGCACGCTGCGCGTGGGCACTACCTCCGAGCTGCTTCACCAGCGCGACGACGCGTTCCGTTTTTTCGAAATACGAACCCAACTTGGCTTGGAAGGTGACGTTCTTCAGGTCCTCGAGCCGCTCTTCGAGCTTCCGCTTTTGATCTTGCTCCCAGAAGAATCGGGCGTCGTTGAACCGGGCGCGGAGGCCTCGCTCGTTTCCGTCTCGGACCAGGCCGTCCGGATCGGCATCCGTGTTCATTACCGCGATGAAGTGGGGGGCCAGGCTTCCCTTATCGTCCTCCACCGAGAAATATTTCTGGTGGTGACGCATGACGGTGACCAGGACTTCGCTGGGGAGCGTCAAGAATTGCGAATCGAACCCACCTAGGATCGGGGTGGGGAATTCGGTGATGTAGACTAGCGTTTCTAAAAGGGCGTGGTCGGGCCGGACGCGTAGGACGCTCCCTTGCGGTCGCGGCTCGGAAAGGAGCTTTGTGATGCCGCTCAGGATCTTGTCGCGGCGTTTAGATGCGGAGAGGAATACGCCGTTGGCTTCGAGTTGCTGTTCGAAGTTGGTGATCGTGACCGGAATGGCTGACTTGCCGAGTATTCGGTGACCTTGGGTGATGCTGCCGGCTCGGAGTCCTGCAAGCTCAAACGGCACCACGGAATCGTTAAACAAAGCCACGATCCAACGGATTGGACGGATGAATCGCTCGGTGCCTTTCCCATTCCAATACATCGTCTTAGGCCATGAAATCTTAAGAACCAATTGAGGCAGATCGGTAACCAGGATGTCGACTGTGGCCTGACCTTTCAAGTGTTTCTTGAATGACAAATACTCGCCTTTTGGTGTTGTCTCGGTCGAGAGCTGATCCGGGGTGGTCGACATCTTCTTGGCGAATCCTGCCGCAGCCCCTGATCCTGCAGACTTTGGCGGTCCGAGGATCAACTCTTCCGAATCCGGCTGGCGTTCGGCCAAGCCTTCGGCGCGAAGAACCAAGCGGCGAGGCGTCGCATCTACGGCGATGATGGTACCTGAAAGTTTGGTACGGTCGAGTAGATCTTGAAATAAATGCCTCAACTGATTGATTGCCGGAGGAATCATCCAATCGGGGATCTCTTCTGTTCCGATTTCGAGTAGGAATGGGAGGCTCATTCAGCGGCCTCCTGTTCCATCCACATTTTTGCGACTCCGAGAGCTAGTCTTCGAACGCGGCCGATCACGCCGACGCGTTCAGTGACGCTGATGGCGCCGCGGGAATCCAGCAAGTTAAAGAGGTGAGAGCACTTCAGGGCTTGATCGTAAGCTGGGAGCACGCAGAGCCGCTTGGCGAAAGTTGTTAGCAGCCTTTGGCACTCCTGCTCATGCAGATCGAAGAGCTTCCAGAGGGTGGGGACGTCGGCCAGTTCGAAGTTGTAGACCGAAAACTGGTGCTCGTCTTTGAAGCGCACATCGTGATAGCGGACACCCGGCGCCCACTCGATGTCGTAGACGCTTTCGACATTCTGGAGGAATTTGACGATGCGTTCGAGGCCGTAGGTGAGCTCGGCTGGGACCAGGTCGAGATCGATGCCGCCGCATTGCTGGAAGTAAGTGAACTGGGTGATCTCGAGGCCATCCAGCATCACTTGCCAGCCGATGCCCCAGGCTCCTAGCGTCGGCGCTTCCCAGTTGTCCTCTTCGAACTTGATATCGTGCTTGCGGAGATCGATACCGATGGCCGCGAGGCTTCCGAGGTATTGGTCGATTACATCTGCGGGCGAAGGTTTAAGAATCACTTGAAGCTGCTGATGCTTGTAAAGCCGGTTGGGATTTTCGCCGTAGCGACCATCGGCGGGACGGCGGCTGGGCTGCACGTAGGCCACGCGATAGGGCTTCGGGCCGAGCACGCGCAGGAACGTCTCGGGCGCCATGGTTCCGGCGCCGACTTCGAGATCGTAGGGTTCCTGGATGATGCAACCTCTCTCGGACCAGTAGCGTTTAAGGCGGAACACTGTCTCTTGGAAGGACAGGGGCTGGGGGCTGGGGGCTGGGGACTGGGTGGTCATAGCGCCTCCAGGATTTTTGGGGTGTGGAGGTTTCGTTCCACGTGTTGTTCGATTAGGCGATTTAGGAGGCGGCGGAGGTCTGGGGCTGTTTCTTTGGTCCAGGCTCGGGGCGCCAGTTGGTGAATGGGGGTGACTAGCATTTCGTCGGCGATAGTGCGGGATTCGGGGAGGAGGCGGAGGTCGGGGAGGAATCCGGCTAAACGAACCGACCAGAGGGCGAAGTAGGTGGCTGCGGCGAAGTGGCTGCCTTGGGCGCGCAAGTAGTCCAGAACGGCGATCAGAAGGCGGAAGTGGCGCTCGTTGGTTTCGTTGGGTGGCAGCAATTGTTCGGTGACTTCCGCGAGATAATCCAGGGCGACGCTCGATTCGTAGTTTGAGGCCAGAATGAACTGCGAATGGAGCAGTTCACAGGAATTCAGGCTAACCAGCTCGCGATTCTCCTTCTGATAATAAGAGACTGTAGCGTGCGACAGCCGCTCCAATCCCGAACCGAAAGTGCTCTTGGGCCGGCGGGCGCGCCGCGCCACCCCCCTCAATTTGCCCTGATCGCGCGTGAAGAAACTGACGACCAGGTCAGCTTCCCGAAACGGATAGGTTTGCAGGATGAAGCTTTCGCTCATTCGAGCGGGCATTCGGGCGGCTAAGTTCCTAGAGTAGCAGAAACGAAGAAGTAGCAGCGAACTTCCTGATTGTTTGAGGCCTCTTTCTGGGCCGCTGCTGGGGAGGAGCCTTGCGCGATCGTGGTGGCGCTTCCTGCCGGTCGCGGTTCGGTTTATCGGCTAACTTTTGCGTGATAGAAGCGTTCTTGTAAGCATGGACTTCTGGCAGGACATTCGGCATGGCGCGAGGCTGCTCAAGCGCAGTCCGGGATTCTTTACCGTTGCTACCCTATCGCTTGCTTTGGGGATCGGCGCGAATACGGCCATCTTTCAGCTACTGGACGCGGTTCGTCTGCGGCTGCTACCGGTGGCGCATCCGGAACAGTTGGCCGAGCTGCAGATCGCGGACAATGACCACTGCTGTTCGGGCAATTTTTCGGATCGCTTTTCGAACCTCACCTACGCGCAGTGGGAGCAGATTCGCGACCATCAGCAAGCCTTTTCGGGCATCTTTGCGTGGGGCGATCAGAGATTCAACCTGGCCGCGGGCGGCGACGTCCGGTTCGCAGAGGGTTTGTGGGTGAGCGGCGACTACTTCAAGACGTTGGGCGTGCAGCCGCTGATGGGCCGGATGCTTGCGGCGGAAGATGACCGCGCAGGCTGCGGGTCGCCGGGAGCCGTGATCAGCCATGCTTTCTGGCAGCGCGCGTTCGGTGGAGATGCGAATGCGATCGGCAAGAAGCTTGCGCTCGATGGGCATCCCGTGGAAATTGTGGGAGTGGCGCCCGCCAGTTTCTTTGGGCTGGAAGTGGGGCGCAATTTCGATGTGATTGTGCCGACCTGTGCGGAACCGTGGATCAACGGAGAGGATAGCCATCTCGGAAAGCGCCATCATTGGTGGCTGGCTGTGATCGGACGCTTGAGACCGGGCTGGACGGTGGAGAAGGCGACGGCGCAGGCCAATGCCATGTCGCGCCAGGTGTTCGAGAATACCGTTCCCACGAACTATCGTCCCGACATGGCCAAGTATTACACCGAATACAAACTGAAGGCGCTCGCGGCGGGATCGGGCGTGTCGTCATTGCGCCAGAGATATGTCGAACCACTTTGGCTGCTCTTGGGATTGGCTGGATTGGTTTTGCTGATCGCATGCGCGAACCTCGCGAATCTGACGCTGGCGCGCGCCAGTACTCGAGAGCGCGAGATGGCGGTGCGCCTCGCGATTGGCGCGGATCGTGGGCGGCTGATCCGGCAATTGTTGGCGGAGAGCCTGTTGCTGACCGGGATCGGCGCGGTTGCGGGAGCTGTTCTGGCGCAGTTCTTGAGCCGCTACATGGTGGCGTTCCTGACCACCAACAGCGATCCGCTGTTCGTGGATCTGGGTGCGGATTGGCGCGTGTTCGGCTTCACGGCTGGAGTCGCTGTTCTCACATGCATCCTTTTCGGTTTGACGCCTGCGCTGCGCGCATCGGGTGCGGTTCCGGCGTCGGCCATGCGGGCGTCGAGCCGCGGCTTGACAGCGGATCGCGGCAAATTCGGATTGCGGCGGGCGTTAGTGATCAGTCAAGTGGCGCTCTCGTTGGTGCTGCTGGTGGGTGCGCTGTTATTCGCCGGAAGCATGCGTAACCTTCTAACGCTGGATGCCGGTTTTCGCGAGAATAATCTGTTGATTACGGCTCTGGATATCTCGCGAGCCAACGTCTCACCCGCGCGCCGGGGCTCGTTCTACCGGGAGCTTCTGGAGCGTGTTCGCACGACGCCGGGCGTGGAACAAGCGGCTAGCGCTTCCGTTGTGCAAGGGAGCGGCAACGGCTGGAACGAAGCCATCGAGATTCCAGGCGAGAATCCCGAGGAGGCTAAGAAAAGGCACGTTTACCCGTGGTTCGATCGCGTCAGCGCCGGATACTTCCGCACCATGGGCACGCCGCTGCTGGCCGGTCGGGACTTCGACGAGCGCGATACGCCAAATTCTCCTGTGGTCGCGATTGTGAATCAGGAGTTCGCCAAGAAATTTTATGGCGGCGAAAATCCCATCGGCAAGGGATTCCGGGTTGAGGCTGGTCCAGGGGAAGCGCAGCCGCTTTACCAGATTGTGGGGCTGGTGAAGAATTCGAAATATCAGAGCCTGCGGGAAGACTTCAAGCCGATCGCGTACGTGGCAGCCAGTCAAAACAAAGAGCCCGGCATGGGCGACCACATCATCGTGCGCTCCTCGGCCCCGCTGGGTTCTTTGCTGGCGGCCGTCCGGCGGTCGGTTTTGGAAGAGAATCCTGAGATTTCGCTCGAGTTTCGCGTGTTCCGTTCCATGCTTCAGGATTCGCTGCTGCGCGAGCGATTGATGGCGACGTTGTCGGGATTTTTCGGTTTTCTGGCAGTGGTGCTGGCGACCATTGGATTGTATGGCGTGATGTCCTATATGGTGGCGCGGCGGCGCAGCGAGATCGGAATTCGCATGGCGTTGGGGGCGAATCGTGGGGATGTTTTGGGTCTTGTAATGCGGGAAGCGGGGATGTTGCTCGCGGTTGGATTGGTAATCGGGACGGGTCTTTCGATGGCGGTTGGGCGGACTACGAGTTCGCTGTTGTTTGGTTTAAAGCCGACGGATCCGGTTACCATTGCGCTTTCCGTTACGTTGTTGGCGGTGGTTGCGATAGTGGCGAGTTTTTTGCCGGCTATGCGGGCGGCGAGGTTGGAGCCGATGCTGGCTTTGAGAGAAGAATAGTGTTTTGAGATTGGCAGGTCGGGGACCTGCCCCACGAAGACGTTAGGTTCTGAGCGCGGTCATGGGATCGATTTTTGTAGCGCGGCGGGCGGGGATGAAGCAGGCCAGTGCGGCTGCGAATGTTACCAGGGCGACCGCGATCGTGATGAGCATCGTGTCGGGAGATGCCAGGCCTTCTAAGACACTGGCCAACGCGCGGGTGAGCGCTAGCGCGGATGCGAGCCCAAATAGTACGCCTAGCGCGGCCAATCGCATTCCCTGCCGAAATACTAGCGCGTGGACATTGCCCGGAGTTGCGCCCAGCGCCATGCGGACGCCGATTTCCTGGGTTCGGAGCGAAGTTGCGTAGGACACCACGCCGTATACGCCGGCGGCGGATAGCAACAGGGCCAGGCATCCGGTTATGGCCAGCAGGGTCATGATGAAGCGGCGGTCGGCGATGGAATCACCGATGAGTGTCGACATGCTGGCGCTCAAGAATACCGGCTGTTTCGGATCGATGGCTGCGATGGCTTTGCGGATGGCCAGCGCCAATTGCGGATTTGGATGCGCGGTGCGGACCACCAGAAACTGCGCTTGCTGCAGCGCGCTGGTCGCCCAATAGACTTCGGCGCGCGACGGTTCATCCAAGCCGGAATGGCGGATGCTTTTTACCACGCCGACCACGCGCTTCCAGAGCTTGTATTGCGGGTTCGAGCAATAAATGCAGAAGCGTTTACCGAGTGGGGATTCGCCGGGCCACAGCAAACGCGCGGCAACGTCGTTGATGACGGCGGTGTCGCGAGAGGCGTCCATGTCGTCGTCGCGGAACCAACGGCCTTCGAGCAGCGGTACACCAAATGTTTCCAGGTAATGCGCGCTGACGCGATCGATTTCGGCAATGCGCCCCGTGTCGCTCTCACCGGTACCGATATCGCCGCCATTGTTCTCGCCGCTAAATGGAAGAGCGTCGACCGTACCGGCCTGCTGAACGTCCGGCAGCGTCCGGACGGAATCCAGAATGCGGCGATATAGCTCTCCGTGCCGTTCAGGATCGCGATACTGGTCGCCGCCAGCGATTACAATCGAGGCCAGAATGTGATCCGGCTCAAAGCCCGGATCGGTGCGAAGCAACTGGACGAATCGTCCGGTGAGCAGCCCGCCGATCACCACCAGGACCACGGCTACTGCGACTTCCGCGATTACCAGGGAAGAGCGCAGAATGTTGCGTTGCCTGCCGACGACGCCGCGCGTACCGGATTCGTTCAGTGCGAGAGCCGGGTCGCGGCCGGCGGTGCGTAGGGCGGGTGCGATGCCGAAGAGCAGGCCGTTGATCAACGAAACTGCGAGGGTGAAAACGAAGATTGAGCCATCGGCGCGCGCGGCGGCGAGGCGCGGAATGGACATGGGAGCGATGGCGGGAAGCAGGTTCCACGCCACGACGCTCAATGCGTAGCCCAGCAGGCCTCCGAGGATCGCCAGCACGCAACTTTCGGTGATGAGTTGGCGGACGATGCGCGCGCGGCCGGCACCCAGCGCCAAGCGGACGGCTATCTCGCGATGGCGGGCGAACGCACGGGCGAGCAGCAGGTTGGCGACATTGGCGCAGCCGATCAGCATGAACAGCGCGGCTGCGGCCATCAGCAGCAGCAATCCGGTTTGAGCGAATCCGAGGGTACGGTCGCGAATCCGGCCAATATGAAAAACGCGGTATTGGTTGGTGATCGGATAGCGGCGGGCCAGCGTTTCGCTGATGGACTGCATGTCCTGTTCTGCTTGCGCCAGCGTGACTCCCGGACGTAATCGCGCCACGGCGCCCGATCCGCTGTTGCGATCTTCTTTGGCGGGATCTTTGCCCATGGGTGTCCAGAAATCCATGTGCTGCGACGGTGTTCGCACCGTAGTCGCGAGCCGCATCGGAAAATCGAAGCCGGGCGGCATGACGCCGATGATGGTGCAGGCGTGGCCGTTGACCTCCACCGATCGGCCGATCACGAGGCGATCGGAGTTGAACCTGCGCGTCCACAATCCGTAGCTCAGGATCATTTCGTTATTGCGGTTGGGTTGGTCCTCTTCGGGGAGGATGTTGCGGCCGAGCATTGGAGCAACGCCGAGAGTAGAAAACATATTGGCCGTAACACCCAAACCGTAGAGCGATTCGGGCAGCGAGCCGCCGTAACCGGACAGGTTGAAAAGCCTGTATGCATAGACGCCCATGGATTCGAAAGTCCGGTTGCTTCTCAAAATATCCTGGGCGTCGCTCCAGGCCACCCAATCGGCGTGGGATTTTCCGAACTTGGTATTGTCGGTGCGCAACTGCACCAGTTCGCCCGCATTCGCGTAGGGCAGCGGTTCAATCAGGACCGATTTTACAGCGGTGAAGACCACCGCGGTCGCGCCGATGGTAATTGCAATAGAGAGCAGCGCGACCGCGGTTAGTGTGGGAGTGCGACTGAGCAGGCGGAACGCATGGCGCAAGTCGCGAAAAAACAACATAGGACAATATTGCTATTTTGCAAGCGATCGTGCGGCTGACAATGCGGCGTCGTAGTTCGGATGGTCCGCCACTTCTTTTACATACTCGACGTGTTTGAGCGTGTCGTCTTTGTCGATCACGAAAATCGCGCGGCTCTCGATGCGCAGCTCCTTGATAAGTGTGCCGTATTTTTCTCCGAAGGAGCCGGATTTGTGATCGGACACCATTTTTACTTTGTCCACGCCATAGGCTCCGCACCAGCGCTTCTGAGCGAACGGAAGGTCCATACTGACGGTGTAGATTTCGACCCCCGGAAGCTTAGCGGCTTCCTCGTTAAAGCGCTTGGTCTGCGCGTCGCAGACGGGCGTGTCGAGCGATGGCACCACACTGAAGATTCGAACAGTATGGCCGGTTTTTTCCAGGTTTACGGGCTGCAGTCCGTCGCTGACGGCGTCAAAATCGGGTGCTTTCTCGCCGGCTTTCAGCTCTGGCCCAAGCAGTGTCAGCGGTTTCCCTCTCATCGTGGTGGCTGCGGGTCTTTCCATGAGTTCTCCTCGAGTGAATTTGATTTCCATTCATTGTAACAACTCGACGAACTTCGAGACTTCGTTCACGGGAAGTTGGCATACGTAGCCTTGGCAAACATAGGCGGTGGGTTTGCCGTTGAGCTCGCGCATCTCGGCGACTGCCGGAAAGATGTGCTGGAGTTTGCGGCGCGTGTCTTCAGAATCTACTAGCAGAACGACGGTGTGAGGCAAGAAGCGGCTTCGAAGCTGATCGAGAAACGGCTGCGCCTCGCGACGGCTGCCGACGATCACTACTTCGCGCCGGGCCGCGAGCGAGTAATCGAAAGCAACCAGCATTTGCGGAACGGCTACGGATTGGCTGGCCATTTTGGGGCCCAAGGCGCGCAGCGCTCGCTCGGCGGTCTGGCGAAATTCGGCGCGATTGGTGAGGTGCGCCAGGCGCTCAAGATCGAGAAGCGCGATGGAGTTTCCAGAAGGTTCGGCGCCATCGTAATCGTCCTTAACGCGCAGGACCAGGCTCGGGTCGCCCGCGGCGGTGGTGAAGAAGGCGCCGTCCATTGGATCTTCGAACAGCTCGCGCATTTTGGAGGCTAGCGCAATCGCAAGCTCGATGCGTTGCGGGTGGAAATCGGTTTCGTAGAGATCCAGCAGGGCGGCGATCAGGAATGCGTAGTCGTCCAGGAAACCGGAAATTGCCGCTTCGCCTTCGCGATAGCGGCGCAGGAGCCGGCCTGTGCCGGCGTCGTACATGCGGGAGAGGACGAATTCTGTCGCGCGCGTGGCGGCATTCAAGTACGCGGGTTCATCCAACGCCTGCGCGGCTTTGGCGAAGGCTGAAATCATCAACGCGTTCCAGGATGTCAGGATCTTATCGTCGAGATGCGGGCGGACGCGCTTCGAGCGGACGTCGAGCAGCCGTTTGGTGGCTTCGCGTAGTTCGGTGTCAGTAGCTGTTTCAGCTACTGTCTGGCGCACGTAGAGGATATTTTTGCCGTTGAACTCGCCATGCGGATCGTGATGGACGTTGCCGCTCGGTTCTACGCCGTAGCGGAAGGCGAACACCTTGGCTAGTTGAGGGCCGAGGAGCTGCTCTAATTCCTGTGCAGTCCAGAGATAGAATGCTCCTTCGCCTTTTTCTTTTGGGTTCGCGGGATCGATCACGCTATCGGCGTCTTCCGCGGAATAGAAGCCGCCGTCAGGATGGGTCATGTCGCGCAGAACGTAATCCAGCGTGGCGCGGGCGATGCCGGCGTAGAACGGGTCGTGCGTGATCTGGTAGGCCTCGATGTAGGAGATGGCGAGCTGGGCCTGATCGTAGAGCATTTTTTCGAAATGCGGGACGAACCAGCGTTCATCGACGGAATAGCGGTGGAATCCGCCGCCCAGTTGATCGTGCATGCCGCCGTCCGCCATGGCGCGTAAAGTGGCCAGCGTCATGTCGAGAGCTTCCGCGCGGCCGGTGCGATGGTGATAGCGAAGCAGGAAATTGAGGACCACGGGGCGGGGAAATTTGGGAGCATCGCCAAAGCCGCCATGCGTGGTGTCGAAAGTACGGCGGAAATATTGGAAAGCGGCGTCCAGCGCCTTGGTGTCGAGCGCGGCGCTGGCTAGCGCGGATTCGGAATGAAGCTTGAGCTGCTCCATGACGTTGCTGCTGGATTCAAGAATCTTGTCGTGCTGGGTTTTCCAGGCTTCCGCGATGCGCTCAAGAACCACGGCGAATCCGGGACGGCCGTAACGATCGTCGGGCGCGAAATAGGTTCCACCGAAAAAGGGCATCCGATCGGGCGTGAGAAACACCGACATGGGCCAGCCGCCGCTTCCGGTAGTAGCCTGGACGTACATCATGTAGATGTGGTCGACGTCGGGGCGCTCTTCGCGATCCACTTTGATCGGCACGAAGGATTGATTGAGAATCGCCGCGATGCTCGGGCTTTCGAACGACTCCCGCTCCATGACGTGGCACCAGTGGCACGTGGAGTAGCCGATGGACAGGAAGATAGGTTTGTCCTCGAGGCGGGCTTTTTCAAAGGCTGCTTCGCCCCAGGGATACCAATCTACGGGATTGTGGGCGTGTTGTTGGAGGTAGGGGCTCTTTTCGGAGATCAGATGGTTGGGCAATAACGTTTCTCGTTTCTGGTTTCTCGTTCGTTGCGCGTCTGAATTCATTGTCTCTTGACAGACTCGCGGAAAAGCGCCATACTACCAGTAGATAGCTTATGCCTAAGACTGAGATGCCTTCCGGAGCCTTGGTTCTGCTGATATTACGCGTGCTTCGCTCGGGGAGCTTGCATGGTTACGCGATCGCCCAGCGGATTCACACGCTTTCTTCTGAAGTTCTGCAGGTTGAGGAAGGCGCGCTTTATCCGGCTTTGCAGAAAATACTCTTGAAGGGCTGGGTAACGTCGGAGTGGGGGATCTCAGAAACAAATCGCAAGGTTCGATTCTATCGGCTCACGCCCGCCGGCCGTAAACAGCTTGAGAGCGAGCTGTCGGATTATGAGCGCGCCCACGCGGCCATTCGATCCGTTCTAAAAACCGCCTAAGGAACAATAAACATGCACGAATGGATTCGACGTCTCGGATATCTTTTGAATCGTCGCCGGTTCGATCAGGAGCTCCGGAACGACCTGGAGTTTCATCGGGACATGGCGGCTAAGGACGGCGGCATGCCGCTCGGGAACACGCTGCTTCTGCGCGAAGAGGCCCGCGATGCATGGGGCTGGACGTGGATAGAGCGGCTGTCGCAGGACCTTCGCTATGCGGCTCGCCAACTGCGGCGCTCGCCTGGCTTCACGCTGGCTGCCATCGTTATGCTGGCACTCGGGATCGGTGTGAACGTTGCGGCTTTTGGCTTCTTTAATCTGATGGTCCTGCGGCCGCTCGCTGTTCGCAGCCCCGATACATTGCTGCGCTTTAAACGACGCGCGCCGAAAAATTATGCGTGGCAGGTGCCTTATCCGGAAATGGCATGCTTCCGGCAATATTCGAAGACGCTTTCAGCAGTGCTGGCCGTGATGGACACCAAACTGGCAATCGAGGGTGAGCCCAAACCGCTCACTGGAGACTTTGTCACGGCTAATTTCTTCAGTGAACTAGGAGCACGGCCGTTGCTCGGACGAGTGCTGGATGCAGCCGAGGACGGAGCGGCGGATTCCGCGCCGGTAGTGGTGCTGAGCCAGGGATTCTGGCAGCGCCACTTCGGGGCCGATCCCTTGATTATCGGGAAGACGATTCGTTTAAACAATAAACCGGCCATCGTGATTGGCGTTGTACCCCAGGACTTCAGCGGCCTGAGCATGGACAATCCCGATCTATGGCTGCCTATCAATCAACAACCTTATTTCGTAACGGGTAGTCATCTGTTCACGGATTTCTCGGTGGATGCTCACGGGGTAACGATGTTCGGACGGTTGCAGCCGGAATTGAGTGCAGCTGCGGCTGAGAATGAATTAGCATCGCTCGCGGCGGTGTTGCACCAGCAGCATCCGGACGATATTTGGGAAAAGGAAAACCTTCCCAGTTCTCCCGGCGGATATGCGAAGAATGTGGGAGGGGGGCGGCATGGAACCGGCACAGAGCAATCCGACCAAGGCTATCCGTTGATGGCGTTGGTGGGCTCATTGACGCTGCTGATTCTGGCCGTGGCCTGCGGGAACTTAGGCAGTCTGCTACTGGCGCGGGGTGTGGCGAGGGAACGGGAGATCGCGATTCGCAAGGCCGTGGGCGCCGGCAGCGGACGGCTGGTTCGCCAGCTGTTTACCGAAAGCCTGCTGCTGGCTTTCGCAGGGGCGATGGCGGGCTTGGCGCTTGGCTATCTGGTTTTGCGTGGATTGATGGTGTTGGCGAAAACGCCAGCCTGGCTCAATCCGGCTCCGGATTGGAGAATAGCGCTGTTTGCCGTCGGAATTGCCTTCGCGTCCGCAATTATGTTTGGGCTCACCCCGGCTTTACAAGCAGCCCGGCAGCGACAGCGTGCCACTAGCATGCGCCAAGTACTGATCGGGGCGCAGATTGCCGCAAGTTGCGTGCTGGTGATTGTGTCGGCACTCCTGGTGCGCGCGTTGGATCACGCTGTCACCACCAATCCGGGCTTCGAATATCAGCAGGTGGTTTCCATTGACCCGGGCCTGGCCGCGCACGGCTACACGGAAACCGGCGCGCGAACATATCTGAACAAGCTTCAAAGCAGGCTCCGCAATCTGCCGGGAGTGGAATCCGTGTCTATGACTTCCAGTGCGCCTTTGGGTAATAGGAAGTCAATTACGGGCGCCGATTTCGGAGGGCGTTCGCTTGATGTTCACATGTACGCAATCGACCCGGAATTTTTCGGCACCATGAAGATCCCGTTGCTCGAAGGCCGGAATCTCACCAGCAGCGATAGATTTGCTGTCGTCATCAGCAAGTCTTTCGCTCAGCAATGGCCCGAGGGGAACCCGTTAGGAAGGCCCTTCCAGATGGGCGATGCGAGCAAGACGATTGTTGGAATTGCGGGCAGCGCCCGGTTGGTGGCGCTTCAAGATCCGGACGCAGTGGAAGCCTACTATCTGGCCGGGGACGCGGATCTGTCTTCGATGGTGGTGCTGCTAAGGACGGTGGGGCCGCCGGAAGGGTCGGTTCCTTTTGTGGCATCGGTAGCCAGATCGATTGACCCTGCGATTTTTCCCGAGGTTCAATTAGTGAAAAGCTCCTTCCGGCGGAAGATGGAGGACGCGGGATACGCGGCAATGTCCGTAAGCTTGCTCGGCTTCGTTGCGCTGCTACTAGCTTCGCTCGGGATTGTGGGACTGGTCGGATACTCCGTCTCGCATCGCACGAAAGAGATCGGCATCCGCATGGCACTGGGCGCGAGCTCTGTCCAGGTTTTGTCGGTAGTGGTGCGGCAATTAACGCTGCCGATTCTCGTTGGGGCGCTGGCGGGTGTAACCGGAGCAGCCGCTTTGTCGCAGCTCTTGCGGCGCGAACTCTACGGCATTAGCTACCTCGATCCGATTGCATACCTGGGCGCTATCGGGGTGTTTACCGTGATGATTGGCGTGGCTGCACTGGTGCCCGCCAGACGGGCTCTTCGGGTGGATCCATTGCGGTCTTTGCGATACGAGTGATGCGTTTCAGACGACGCCGATTCTAGCGATGGCGGCCGTATTTTTCGTGACTCGAGACCCAGTCGGAGGAGGAGATTGCGCCTGCTAGGGAGACGTCGCCGGCTAGAGCGACAGCGGCCACGATTTCGGCGAAGCGGTTTACTTTGCCGGTGCCGTAGCAGTCCATGATTTCGAGACATTCGCGCTGCGTGGCCAAGCCGGTGCCGCCGCCGTGCGTGGCGACGATAAGCGAAGGGATAGTCAAGGAGATGTATAGATCGCGTTCGGGCGTCAGCTCGCAGTAGATGATTCCCGCGGAGGATTCCGCGACATTCGCGACATCCTGACCAGTGGCGATGAACATGGCGGCAATGGCGTTGGCCGATTGGGCGCCGTTGTTGTTGGCGCCAGAAAGAAATGCGCCGACGTTGGCCACGCCGTAGTGGTGCACCAGTTGTTCGGGCTCTGCGCGAAGGTTGCGGATCATTATGTCGCGCGCAATGGTAGCCTCCGCGGTGACTCGCTTTCCGCGATTGCGCATGATATTCACATGCGAGCCCTTCTTGTCGGTCGCGAAGTTGGACTCGAGATAGAAGTGGGTGATGCCCTGATAGTGATCCAGAATCCAGCAACATGCTGCATAAGTGGCTCTGCCGACCATATTCTGACCGGCCGCGTCTCCGGTGGAAAAATTGAACCGTAAATAGACGAACTTGTTGGCGAGATACGGATCGATGTGCAGCAGTTTGGCGACTGACGAAGTTGCCTCTGCTTCGCAGCGAATCTGCGGCAAATTAACTCCGACCCAGTTCACGAAATCACGGCAGGCGCGGGCGTCCTGGAATACAAACACGGGGGCGCGCTGCATGGCGTCGGCCAGCACGGTGACTTTCACGCCTCCGCTGAGGTTCAGCACTTTCATGCCGCGGTTGTAGGATGCGACTAGCGTGCCTTCCGAGGTCGCCAGTGGAATCAAAAATTCTCCTTCCGCATATTCCCCATGCACTTGGAGCGGGCCGGCGAAGCCTAGCGGCACTTGGGCGACGCCGGTGAAATTCTCGCAGTTGCCGCGGGCGAGATGCGGATCGAAGGAATACTTGGTGAGGTGCCGCAGTTTGACGCCGCTCGATTGCTGGATCAGCTTTTGCCGCTTCAGGATGATGTCGGGCTGGTAGTCGTCCGTATCGTTGCGCGGGATGTGGCGGGGGCGCTCACCATCTTCGCTGATAATATCTTCCACGCTAAGATGCAGCCGGCCGAACGGACGCGTCTCAAAGGCCACATCAATGTCGTGCTTGCCCATCTTCAACTCGGGCCGGTCCGTCCGGACCGTAACCACGGAGCTGAATGGAAACGGGATGGGGTGGGCCGTATCGATTTCCGCGGGAGTGAGCGCGCGGCCGTCGGCGAGATCGAACCACACATGGTCCAAGGCCACCGGGCAGCCGTCAATCGCGATGGAGCGGACACCCACCACCTCCGCATCACTCAACCGGTTCTTGATAGAGAACTGCGGGCCCTCCCCGGTGTTCTTCAGACTGCTGCGCGTATAGAGTTTCTTGAGAATGCCGGAAGGAATCATCATAGGATTACCTCATTTCACTTTGGGCCTGTTTGCGTGCGCCGAACAATGCTGATGCGCCCAAGCGACCCGGATACAGCAGCCCGCTGCGCTCCACGGCTATCAAGTCGCTGACTGAGAGCGGCGGATGGTCCAGGCCGAAACTCACCAGCAGACGGATGACGAAATCGCGGACGATCAAGTAGCTGATGCTGACTTCGGATCCCGAGATGTCGTGCAGCACGCCATCCAGAGTAAAGAGCGCTTTTTGAAACATGGCGAGAGTGGCTGGAAAGCGGATGCCTTGGAGCGCGATTTCGTCCAGCAAAAGCATGGCATCGATGCTGCCGGCCCCGCGATTGCAGGGCAAGCTTTTGAAGAATTTGTCCACGCGCTCGTGGATCACGCGAAGTTTTTCCGGGTCGCGCCGTTCGCTGGGCGCAGCCAGATGCACCAGCGCATCTCGAACGCCACCGGGGTTCCGCAGAACGGTCATGATTACAAGCAGCGCCAGGTGGCGGCGCAGGTCGCGGCTGAGCCGCTCGGTCAAAGCCCAGTCCAGAATCCCGACTTTTCCCGCGCGCTCGTCGTACAACAAGTTGCCGGCGTGCGGATCGGCGTGAAACACCACGGAGCTGTCGCGCGAGAGCAGGGGGACGGTGACCAGGGCCTCTACGAGTTGCTCGGCGACGCGCCGCTTCCAATAGGGCTTCCCCGGAAAGACCTCGGTGACTTTGGTTCCAGGTTCTTCGCTCATGGCGATGACTTCGGTGGTGCACAATGGCGCGATGACGTCCGGTACGCCGATGGCGGTGTTGATGCGGTAGGTGTGGACAGCTTCAAGCAAAGTTGCCTGCTCGCGCTTGAAGTCCAACTCGCGCTCCAGCAGCAGGCGGACTTCGGCCACCATTTCGGATACATGCCTGGTGGCGAATCCATATCGGTTGGCGTCGGCCAGGAAGTCGCTGAGCTGCTGCAGAAGACTGAGGTCTTCGGTGAAATAGTTCCGAACGTAGGGTTTGATGACTTTGAAGACGCCGGGTTGGCGGTGCTTCGCGCCCGGCTCGCGGTAAGTGAAACGAATGACCGCGCTGACGCTGGCTTCGGAGAATATCGTGCGATCTACCTTAACGGCGTATTTCCGGAGCAGCGGCCCCAACTGCGCAGACAGAATGGCCCGGACTGCTTTCGGGTTGGCGTCGCGTATTTCGTTCTCGAGTTCGGAGAGAGCCTTGCGCAGGGATGGGTCCAGGCGCTGGTGGCGCGCGATAACTTGGCCCAGTTTTTGTATTCCGGGCATCCTGGCGATCAGTTCGAGGAGACGCCGGGCGGGCGGGGTGTCAAGGGGCAAGTCGGCTTGCTCCACAAGTTTTGCCGAAAGGCGCGCGGCCGATAGCCGTGAGAACAGGAATTCAATGGAATCTCGAACCAGCGGCCGCCACTTTCGATAGGCGTCCGGTACGAGCTGGTCGACGGAAGCCACTTGGGCGATCCAGCTTCCGAGGGCGGATCGAACGGAATCGCCGGCTGGGCCGTTGAGAATAGATTCCACGCGTTGGATGCGAACGGCGGTGGGTGCGTCGTCGCCGTTGCAGGCGCTGAGGATCAGCTTGATTTCCGGAGGTATCAATTCGTTAGGAATCACGTGTTTGTACCTTGGTAGACACCTTGGTATACAAGCGGCAACTTGGGGGCCAACTTCGAGTGGGTGATTGGAGTGGGTTGTAGGAGCTTCGCCTCCGTGCCTGCGTCAAATGGCTTCGTAATTGGGCTATTTCACGCTTCTAAGGAACTCGGGCAAAACGGAACGCGGCGCGGGCCAGTTCCTGGTGCGTTTGGCTGTGCGCGCCGCACCCTTTGCGCTTCCTTCCGGTCGCGGTTCGGTAGCATTCGTGGAAGATTCCGGCGGTACTAAACATGCAGTTATTTCTTAGCTATGATCAACGATCGGCTAGGACCCCTGGATTCCCTTTTCCTCTATCTCGAAAAAAAGGAGATGCCCCTGCATATCGGGAGCGTCTTCGTTCTGGACGGAACAATCTCTTTGGACGATTTGAAATCGCTGATCGAGGCGAAGCTGCCTTTGATTCCGCGCTATCGGCAGCGCGTGGTGTTTCCACCGTTCCAGGCTGGGTATCCCACATGGGAGTTCGATCCTGGATTCGACATCAACAACCACATCCGGGCTGTCCATTTGGAGCGCGGCACTCTGGAGGCCCTCGAAAGGCTGGCCGGTCATATCTTCAGCGAGGTGATGGACCGCAACCGGCCGCTGTGGGATCTGACGCTAGTGGACGGATTGGACGACGGAAAGACCGCCGTGATTGCGCGATTGCATCATTGCATAGTGGATGGGGTGGCGGGTGTGGCGCTGCTGCATCTGATCATGGATACCAGCCCGGAAATAAAGCCCCTGCCACCGAAAAAGCCCTTCCATCCGCCCACGCCCGCACCGGCTTGGGATGTATTGACCGATTCTTTGGTCAGCGGGTATTTCCACGCAGTGGAGCGTGTGCTCTCGGTACAATCGGCGGCTCTCAACGTTGCCCAAGAACTGTTGGGCGGAATCCGCGCCGGTTCAGTTCCGGTGCTCAGCTCGGCAGCGGAGATATTGCCGCCTACGCAACGCTTCCCGTTTTACGCGCCGTCTCTGGGCCCGCGGAGAGTAGCGTGGACGGAGTTTCCCATGTCCGAGATCAATGCGGTGCGTCATCTGTGCGGCGTGAAGGTGAATGACGTTGGCATGATGATCCTGGCGGGCGCGATGCGCCGATACGCCAAGCTGCATCGTCAACTGGTGAAGGATCGCCTGTTGCGCCTGATGGTGCCTGTGAATCGCCGCAATGGCGATCCAAAGCAGGGATTGGGGAACAAGATTACGCTAGCGCCGGTCAATGTTCCGCTCGACATCGCGGATCCGGTGGAGCTTCTGAGCGAGATCCACAAACGGACGGAAGCGGTGAAACACGCTTACGCCGGTGACCTGACGGTGCTGGCGGGCAGCCTGTTGGCGTTGATGCCGGTTCCCATGCAGGCGCAACTGGCGGGCGCGCTCTCGAACCAGGTGCCAGTGCTTCCGTTCGACATGGTTTCGACCAACGTCCCGGGTCCTGACTATCCCCTTTACTTACTCGGCCAGGAAGTCCTGACTTACTATCCATATGTTCCGATCGGCGATTTCATGGGTGTCTGCTGCGCCATGGTCAGCTATAACGGAACGTTCTATTTCAGCTTGACGGGTGACTGCGCAGGCGCGCCCGATCTCAACCAGCTGCGGGATTTCCTGGACCAGACGTTCGATGAGCTGCATGCGGCGGTGGGGTTGCGACGTGCAATGGAGCCGGAGCCGGCTCCGGTGGAAGCCCGCCGGGCCGAGGAAGCTCCAAAGCCCGAGATTTTAGAAATCGCTTCTGCGAAATAAACCGCTGGAAATCGGAGCTTTGGGTGTGGCAATTGACCCTTCGGGTCCGGAGTTTGCCACGTAAAACGCGTGCCACAGCTGCAGCCCATCATTGGCTGCTCATTTGCCAAGGAAGCGCTGGATCTATAGAAAAAGGGGGGAGGAGAGGAGTGCGTCCGCTATGAAACAAGCAATTCAAGAGATGAAGTATACAGCGGGAAACCTGGCCCGCCTGGATCTGGAAAATATCGAGCGGTTTGGCGAGTATACGCGGCTGTATTTTGAGGACCGCAGTTTCACCAACGTCGAAGAGCTACGCTACGCCGGCCGGTTGGCACGAATACTGGAAGGCTATGGAGTGCGCCAGGGCGACCGGGTGGTAGTAATGCTACCCAACTCGCCGGAATTCTGTGCCGCTTTTCAAGCCTGTTGGATGATCGGTGCGACCATTGTCCCCGTAATTCCGCAGTGGACCGCCGGTGAGGTAGCCAATATCCTGCGCGGGGCCGAACCCATCGTCGCCCTAACCTTGCCCCCGTTGGCCGAGCGCTTGAGTCAAGCCAACTCCGAAGTTAACACGCTGAAGCAGATATTGGTTTTCGGACCGAGTGAAGTTCCCGGCACTGAGAATATTCAAAAGTTGATCGAGAGCGTGGCGCCAATCGAGACACCCATCGACAGCCTGCCTTCCGATCTCGCAATTCTGCTCTATACTTCAGGCACCACTGGACTGCCAAAGGGTGTGATGATCACGCACGAAAACTTCGCGGCGGCCGTGGAAAGCGCCTTCCGGCAAAATCCCAATCTGAAGCGCGGCCCCATGCTAAATCCGCTGCCTATGACGCACGTGTATGGCGTTCTGGTGCAAAACGTGGCGAACCGGTGGGGTTTCAGCACCGTGTTGATGCGGCAATTCGAGCCGGGGAGGGCGCTGGAGGCCATTGAGCGCCACAAAATCATCTACCTGCCCGTCGTTCCCACTATGTTGATGTACATGCTGCAGCATCCGGAGCGCGAGCGGCGCGACCTTTCGAGCTTAGTTCGGATCATCAGCGGCGGTGCGGCGCTGCCCGAGCCGCTTCGGCGAAAGACGGAGGCGGTGTTCCGCTGCCGCGTCGATCAAGGCTATGGTCTGTCTGAGTCCTGTTCGGTGGCCACGGGTTACGAGATCGATCGGCCATATCGCGAGGGCTCGGCCGGCGTCGCGAGTCCCGGCGTCGAGATCCGCATCCTGGATGATCAAAACCGTCCAGCGACGGCGCGAACTGCCGGAGAGATCTGTCTCGCCGGGGCGAACGTCACGCCCGGCTACTGGCGCGATCCGGATGCGACGCGCGAGTTGCTCAAAGACGGCTGGTTACACACCGGCGATGTTGGTTTCTTGGATCAGGACGGCCACCTGTTTATCACAGACCGGAAGAAGGACCTGATTATTAAAGGCGGCGAGAATATCTCGCCGCGGGAAATCGAGGAAGCGCTCTATCTTCATCCTGCGGTTGCGGAAGTAGCGGTGGTGGGTTTTCCCGATCCCGTTTACGGTGAGGATATTTGCGCTGTACTGCAGTTGAAGGCTGGCCTGGTGATCACCGAGCAGGATCTGCAACTGCACGTGGCGCAGTATGTGACGAAGTTCAAGATACCCCGGCGCATGATCTTCCAGCCGATGCTTCCCAAGAACCTGAACGGCAAGATTTTGAAGTATAAGATTCGGGCCCAGTTGTTGAGTATGTTGTCAGGTTCGGTTTAGCAGCTCGTGGCAAGACCGACCGGTTGTGGGGCAAGTCGGAGACTCGCCCCACGAAGACGTTCTACTCCACCATATTCCGGCCCCACTGCAAGCCCGGGCCGATGGAGAAGCGGACCTCATTGTGGCCCGGCAGAAGGTCGCTCATCATGTTGTCGTGAACGAAATCGGCTTGCACTCGAATCGCGAAATGGCGTGCAATGTTGACTTCGAACCCGCCGCCGAATCCGAAGTAGTAGGTCCAATC
>JBEKJJ010000115.1:0-21285 GCA_050011295.1 Bryobacteraceae bacterium | reverse complement strand
GACTTAACCGGCCAATCTCTGCCCGTTTTTATGGTGCCTTGAGTTTTCTGATTTCCGCGAGGATCTTGGTGAGTCGGTTGGCAACCCGATCAAGAAGGCGACGCGGAGAGTCCTCGGTAAGGCTGCGGCGGAACATTTCCACAACTTGCTGGGTGAGTTTGAGGGAGTCGATCAAGCTAGTGAGATCCGGGCGAGGTGGGGAAGCAGAGGAGAGGGTCCGAGATGGCGCCAAGTGTCTGGGGTGAGAGCGGGCTAAGTGGAACTCGCGCTGGAGATCTTGTTGGGTGATTTCAAGATACTCCAAGGTCATGTGCGGGCTCTTGTGGCCGAGGAGTTTCATGACTGCGGCAAAGCCGACGCCAGCGCGTAGCATCTCAGTCCCGTAGGTGTGTCGAAACTGGTGCGGGACGATGCGGGCGGCAATTCCGGCTGCCGCCGAGACCTCCCGCAGTGTAGCGCGGAGTTTGCGAATCAACATGAAACGGCCACGTGGGCGGGCTAGCAACAAGCGGCCCGCAGGCGGCGCATCCAGCGGGCGTAGAGAACGGATCCGTTCGACCAATTGACAGACCATGGAGTCCACCGGAACCCAGCGTTCGGTTTTGAGTTTGCCCAGCGGTACATGGATGGCCCACTGCTTAGGCCCCAGGGTGCGTAAACAATCCACGGAGAGATCGACACATTCGCCGATGCGCATACCGGTGTGACGGAGGAGTAACAGGATATTACTGACCAGATCATTGCGGCGCAACAACTCCCGCTGGATAAGTTGATCCTGCTCGGGAGTCAGAGGACGCGGCAGACGGTGCTGCTTGCGGGGAACGTCGTCACGGCCGAGCAGATGGGCAAGGGCCGGGAGCTGCTGGGTCCAGGCGAGTTCTTCCAACATACGGCGCAGATAGATCACATAGTTGGCGCGTGTAATCGTGGCCAATGGCGGGTTGCGTGACCGCAGCAGAGCCAGCCAACCGAGGATGTGGGGATCGCGGCGCAGTTGATCGAGAGAGAAAACCTCAGGATAGTGAGCGCCGAGATAAATCAGAAAATGGCGCACGGTTCCACGATAGGAGGTAACGGATGCATCCCCCAGCGAAGTTGTCACCGATTCCGACGCTGTGCGGAAGAGCTTCGTCAGAGGATGCGTGGGGAGCGGAAGACGTTTTCGTTTCATGGCTGCAACGGCGGAGCGGGCCGGATGTGTTGGGCAACCACGCGAGTATATTGCTCCCAGACGTCTTGTGGAGTGAGTTGGATGTAGACCAGCGTGGTTTGAATCTGGGCATGCCCCATGAGCTGCATCAGCGCCGGGAGGCTAATGCCGGCGCGGATCATGTCGGAGGCGAAGGTGTGCCGAAACCGGTGCGGGTTAGCCTGCGTCACGCGCGTGGTTTGCCGGTGATGACGGAACAGCGAGCGCAGGCCAGCAGGTGTCATCCGGTTACCGCGAGCCGGCCCTTTGAGACAAACGAATAAAGCCTGGCCGCAGAGAGGAGGCCGTTCCAAACTCAGATAGTGCTCGATCAGTTCCACGGATTCGCGAGCCAGAGGAAGGACGCGAATCCTTTTGCCCTTGCCCTGAACTCGGATCTGCGACTCCGGGAACTGGACGTCCTCGCGGTTGAGCGCTAGAACTTCGCAGGACCGCAAGCCATGCAATAACATCAGGCCGACGATGGCCAGGTCGCGCGCTGTGCGGAAGCTGGACCAGAAGCGGGCCACCTCGTCGACCGATAGCGGCACAACCAGGCGTTTGGGCGTCTTCACCCGCAACTGAGTCAGCGCCGGGCGCAGCCGTCCATAGCCAAGCCGTGATTGCCGCCAGTACCAGTTCTGAAAACCGGGCGCAAACAGACGAGCGGCTTCGGGAAACTCACGCCGCATGGCACGCTCGGCGGTTCCTACCCGACGATTGATGCTCTCGGCAGCCGGCGGCGGATTCTGGTTGACCTGGAAGCGAATGTAGTCGAGTAATGTTGACTCGGTCAGGGTCTGTCTAGTGATGCTGGAGGTCCGATTGGCGGCGGCCCACCAGCGCAGGAAATGGAGTAGATCGTGGGCATAACTGCGCAGTGTGGAATCGGCCACGCCACGGACTCGCTCCTGGTCCAGATATCGATTGATCCACTCCACTTCCCGGCCGGTCTGGGCGACCACGCGAAACGGACTGTGCGCGTGGCTCAGTCCGGGCTGTTGAGTTACACGGAATCTCACAGGCCAGCCCGCTCCAACAGATGGTGAAACTGTTGAGTATTGCCGCCACCGACGAAGAAGCTGTTCGGGTCGTGGCCCTCGGGCAGTGAGACCAGGCGAGCAGTTATGCCTCGTTCGCGGAGACTTCGTGAAAGGCTCTGAGCTGCCTGTGGGCCACTGCCGTTAGCGTCCGCATCCAAGGTCAGATAGACGGTTCGGGGACGATCGCAGAGTTGCCGAAACTGGCGCGCATTGAGATGATTGCCTAGCGCGCAGGTGACGTTTTGAAACCCGGCCTGCCACAGCACGGCGTAGTCGAACAGTCCCTCGACGAGAATTACTTCCGGATATCGCCGGACTCGCTCCCATTCGTACAAGCCGCCCTTGACGCCGGGCAAGAAACGGTGAGCCGGTGCCGAAGCCGAAATGCTACGGCCATAAAGATTGGCTTCCAGCGGAAACACGATGCGATGTAGGTATGCGTCGTAGCCAGCGGCAGTGACCAAACCGGCTTGACGCAAGGCGTGGAGCGGGTATCCCAAGCGCGTCAGCCAACCTCGCAGGCAGCCACCGGGCGCGTAACCGATCCGCATATGCTCGATCAGTTCCGGTGAGCGAACTCCGCGTCGGTGCAGATAGGCAACCGCCTCGCCGTGGCGGTGTAACTGCATGCGATAGAAGTCCGTGGCTTCGTGCAACAACGGCGCCAAGCCACGCCATTGCCGCAGCAACGCCAACGCTTGCGGGAACTTCACCTGGTGATAGAGTTCGGCAAAGCGAATCACGTCACCACCGCGGCCACAACCGTAGCAATAGAACAGGCTCTTGCCGGGATCCACCAGGAAGCTTGGCTTGTGATCAGAGTGCAGCGGACACAGGCCCATCCATCGACCGCGGCTGAGTCGCCGGGCCGGCTGCCAATCCTGACCTTGCAGATAGTCCAACAGAGAAATCTGCTGTTTCAACTCGTCGAGAGCTTGGCGACTCACGGACTTCTGGCCTCGATCGGCAGAATACGGCAGAGCGCGCCCAGATCCCAGGCAAGGATGGTGGGCGTCTGCAAAAAGTGTTCGCTTTGAGTGCTAGCTCTCGACCAGCACCACACACTGAGTAGTCGCCGTTGCGCCCATCGGCGCACGGTGGATGGATCGGGCAAGCGTGTCGGATCTTTGCAGTACGGCGCTGCTTGCTCGACCGAATCACCCACGGCAATCCGCTCGCAGGATTGCTGTCGACACCGCAGGCTATAGTGCCCGGACGGCGCCAGCCAATCGGGCAAGATGGTGAAGGTCTTCCTGCACGGCAGACAGATTCCGCGTCGCACCCAGATACAATCGTGCTGGTCATCATGACCCTGCCGGAGCCGCCGTCCGTGGCCGATGATCGTGTTGTTCCGGCAGACTGGACATCGCCGCGGCAGGAGGTCCAATGGGATTACCCCGGGTCGATGTTGTCTTGCGCCTCTGGCAGTGCGATAAAGAGAATCACGGCTGGCGTGAAGGCCCGCCGCTGACCGTTCTCTGCCAAAGTGTCGATCTGCTGGCCGGGCCTTCACCCTCCGACAAAGTCAGTTTCGAACGAGAAAAGAATACTGCTTTGCGGAGCTGGCCGCGAGCCCCTCAACCAGAACATTGGCCGGTATAAAAGGACTTCGTGCCCGTGTCACCGTCACCCGAGCTCCGTACGAGTGGCGCGTCACTCGGCCGGCACGCGATTTTTCGATGAGCGACTCGGCGACTACGCGCTTGTTGAGCTCGTCCAAAACCCAATCTCCCGGCTGCTCCATGTTTGTTCTGTCCTGAATGCGGAGAACGAAACAGCTCGGAACCGGTGTAACATCTGGCCTCTTCGTGCGTACTCTCTGTGACAGGGATGATGGACTTCCAGAGTCTTTACGAGAAATACGCGCCAGCGGTGCGGCGATTTGCGCTGTTTCTGTGTGGCGACCGCTCGCTGGCGGACGATATCACCTCAGAGACTTTCCTGCGCGTTTGGTCGACGCGCGGTCGCATTCGGGAACTCACGGTGAAGAGCTATCTCTTCGCAGTTGCAAGGAATGTTCACCGCGACTTGCAGCGGCAAGGCTGGCGAAGAGCGGGGCTGGACGAAAAGCACACGGACCCAGGAGCTAGTGTGCACAAACGCCTGGAACACGGGCAGGAATTGGAGACGGTGTTGGCAGAGCTGCAGAAACTGCAGGAGACCGATCGCGCCGCGCTGCTGATGCGCGCGCTCGATGACATGCCATATGGAGAGATCGCTGCTGCGCTGAACATCACGCTGGCAGCGGCCAGGGTGAAAGTGCACCGCGCGCGGGCGCGGCTGATGGCGGTTCGAAATCCGATCCGCGAAGAATTAGAAGTTTCGGGAGAAGAGCGATGAATATCACACGCGAAGTGATGACCGATTTGCTGCCGGTCTATTTTTCTGGTGAGGCCAGCGAGGATACGAAGCAGTTGGTGGAGATATATTTCCGGGAGAACCCGGACTTTGAGCGAATCGCGCGAACGGCTGCGATGCCTCTCGAACAGTTGCGCGGGACAGCGCCGGTTCGAGCGGAGGCGGAAAGAGAAAAGTGCGACTTACAGTGGGCTCGCAAAGAATTCTTCCGGCGTCGCGTGGTCTTTGGAGTAGCTCTCTTTTTCACTTGCGCGCCACTAATGACCGTCTACGGAAATGGGCGGCTGGTTTGGGCCGCGTTTCTAAACAATCCCTGGCAGCTGGCGCTCTTCTGGTGTGTCGCAGGCCTTTTCTGGTTTCAGTATGTCGCCCGTCTAAGCAGGCGAACAACTGCGATGATTTCAAGCATCTTCTTCGCTCTCCTGCCAATTGTGTTTGTATTCCATTTATTTCTGCCTGGCTGGCAGACTGGTCTGAGTAACAGGTTGGGGCTCGCTTTGGCGATGTGGCTTGCCGCAACCATCCTCTGGGTGGGTTACCTTTGGCATAGCTGCAAGCACAGGATACGCATGCCGTGAACGGCAATGCGCATACTTCGATCTCAGTCGTGGACTTCAGGGCAACGCGCTCATTGACAAGGCTGTGGGCGGTTTGTCAGACACTCGGACATTGGCCGAAAACGGCGCTCTGCGAGGCTCGACGTTACCGTTAAATTAGCGCCCGCGAGGCGTGCCCCCAATAATCAGGACCACTGCCAGAAACCAACGGCCGCGTCGGAGACCCTACGGGCGATTCACGTAGCACAACGACACTCAGCGCATTGAGCTGATCTGAGGTAGCATGGAGACGTCCCAGCCACCGCCCAGCGCCTTGATCAAGAAAACGCTGGCGTCTATGCGGCGCCGCAGAATGTCGACTTCGTTCCGCTCGTTCAGAAGTGCTATGGTCTGAGCGGAGACAACCTGAAGGTAGGGGTCGACGCCGGACTGGTATCGATTCGTAAAGATCTGAACTCCCCTCTTCGCCTCGGTAACCGCCTCCCGCTGCTGCAGCGCTTCGTGCTCCAGTATCCGGAGCGCCGCGAGATTATCCTCCACCTGCTGAAATGCAGTGAGCGTCGTCTCGCGGTAATTAGCTACCGTAGCGTCGTAATTGGCCAAGGCGCCTTCCGACGTGGCGCGGCGCCGGCCGCCGTCAAAAATTGTTTGCAACATAGAGGGACCCACAGCCCAAAACCGGCTCGGCCAGGCAAACCAATTCGCGATCGAACTTCCTTCCAGGCCGCCTGTGGCGCCTAAGACCAGGCTGGGGAAATAGGCTGCTCGTGCAATCCCGATGGCTTCATTAGCCTCGGCCACCCGGCGCTCGCTGGCGGCGATGTCAGGACGCCGCTCCAGAAGCTGGGAAGGTACGCCGACCGGGATGGCAGGCGGCTGGATGTTTAGCGGCGCGGGTGGCACGCTGAAATCCGCGGGAGGTTTTCCAATCAAAATCGCGATCGCGTGTTCATACTGAGCTCGCATTACCGCTATGTCGGTATCCTGCACCTGCGCGGTATCCAATTGCGTTCGCGCCTGCACGACATCGGACTCGGGCGCGGCCCCGCCATTGAGCAGATCGGTGGTGAGTTGCACCATATCGGCATAGGCCTTCACGGTTTCGTCCAGCAGACTTTGTTGTGCATCGGCGCTGCGTAGCTCGAAATAGTCCACAGCCAGTTCGGCGTGAAGACTGAGAGCGACGGTCTGTAGATCGGCGGCAGTCGCCTGTGCCTCCTCGCCTGCCGAGGTTACGGTGCGGCGTATCCGGCCCCACAGGTCAACCTCATAAGAAAAATCGAACGGGAGACTGAACTCTCCCCTGCTGCCGCTACCCACGTTGGCGGGAAAATAGGGTTGGTTTGGTGAAAGGCGCAAGGATTGGATGTTTGGGTCCACCGAGATCGTCGGAAATTGCGCCGCCCGATTGTAACGAATCAGGGTGCGCGCCTGACGGAAGCGCGCTTCGGCCATCTTCAAATCTTGATTAGACACCGTGAGCTGCTCCTCGAGCGCATTCAGCTGAGGATCGCCAAAGATTTCCCACCAATTGCCGCGGAGCACCCCAGCGCTGGGATGGGAGCTCTTCCATTCATCGGACTCTTTGAATGAGTCGGGCGGGGGTTCCTTGTACGCAGGGGTCACAGGAACCGGCGGCTTCTGGTACTTGGGCCCAACCATGCAACCAGCCAGCAGCATCAAGAAAAGCGTTGGAGAAAGGCGGACGTATTTCATGGCGCCGTGCCCACTGCCTGCTTGGCTATCCGTACCGGCGTGCCGCTGATCAAAGAGTCCGAGGGGCTGACGATCACCTGATCTTCTAAGGTCATTCCGGAAGTCACTTGTACGCTGCTGCCATAGTCCACGCCGATCGTAATCGGAATCAACTGCGCATGCTGGTTGCGAACTACACCAACGCGCAGACCTTCGGAGCGGAACAATAGGGCGTTCGCAGGGATAATCATCGATCGAGTCCGATTGGGCAACTTGAGATGAACCTGCACGTAGGCCCCGGGAAGCAGCTGTTCGGTCGGGTTGTCAACGTCTATTTCCGTATTCAGGGTTCGCGATGCCATGTCGATGGATTGGGAAGTCCGCGTGATTCTGCCTCGAAAAGTCTGGCCTGGAAATTCATCCAAAGTGAGAATCGCGGTGGCGCCTAGCCGTGCCGCGCGGGAGTAGACTTCCGGGACGGCCACAAAGATGCGAAGAGTGCTGGTCTGTGCGAGTTGAAACAGTTGCTTGCTGGGCGAGCTCGCTCCTGCATCGATCAGCCAGCCGGTATCCGTGTTGCGAACGGTGATGACTCCATCGAAGGGAGCGTAAACCTTCTCGAACGAGACCAGGTCCTCGAGCCGGCGAACATTGGCAGAATAGGAATCAACCGACGCTTGCGTCGCGCTGAGGTTGTCGACGGCCTGGTCGGTGGACTGTTGGGAAACGGAACGCGTCTTTACCAGCCCCTGCCAACGCTCCGCGGTGGTCTTCGACAATGCCAGGTTTGACTTGGCGGACGCCAGGTCGGCCCGTGCCTGTTCCAGTTGTTTGTCCAGCTCGGGCGTGTCAATTATCGCTAACAGGTCACCTTTCTTTACTTTTGCACCTATGTCGTAAAACCACTTCACCAGGTATCCGTTGGTGCGTGCGTATATAGGGGAGTTGACGAAAGGCTGTGTAGCTCCCGGTAGGACCACTTCATCAATGGGCGCTGCTCCTTTCGGACGCACCACGCTGATATCCTCGACGGCGGCCGCTTCCGTAGCATGTTGGAGGTTGGATTCCGCTTCCAGGCGGCCGTGGACGCCGAAGTAGATGAAAAGTCCGAGCGCAACAGCCACCGCTAGGCCTAGCAGTAAGGCCAATCGGCTGGGACCCTTTTGCTCCTGTTTATTTTCTGGCATTCGGATTCTCCATTTCCGGGCTCTGCGGATTGCCGCGCCGTCCGTGCAACAATGCAAACACCGTGGGAACAAAAACGAGTGTGGCCACAGTGGCACATAGCAAGCCGCCCACCACCGCGCGGCCGAGAGGGGCGTTTTCCTCGCCTCCATCGCCCAGCCCGAGGGCCATTGGGATCATGCCGATGATCATGGCGAGGGCGGTCATCAGAACTGGCCGAAAACGCGTGAAACCGGCCTCGATGGCAGCCTTCAGCGGGTCACCGTGGCTGGAAAGCCGTTCGGTGGCAAATGCCACCACGAGAATACTGTTCGCCGTGGCGACACCCATGCACATGATCGCGCCCATAAGAGCGGGCACGCTGAGAGTCGTGTGGGTGAGAAACAAAAACACGATGATACCGGCTAACGCGGCGGGCAGCGCCGTGATGATGATGAAAGGATCCAGCCACGACTGGAAATTGACCACGATTAGGAAGTAAACCAAAACGATCGCGAACCCGAGTCCGGCCAGCAAGCCTTCATACGATGTGCGCATGGTATCCAGCTGTCCACGGATGCGGAAGAAACTGCCCCGAGGCAGCAGCTTCTGATTCTGATTCACGATGCGAGTGACGTCCCGCCCCACTGCGCCGAGGTCGCGATCCTGGATCGAACCGTAAATGTCCACCACCCTGCGGATGTTGTAATGAGACATCACTTCCATTTCGCTGCCGCGGCTGATTGAGGCCACATTGGAGAGAATTTCCGGACGAATCATCGCCGTGGAACTGATGGGTATGTTGCCGACATCCTGCAGAGACTGGACACGGTATTGCGGAGTCTGGGAGATCATCTCGTACTGCACACCGTTTTGCCAGTTCAAAAAATAGCTTGGAGCCGTTTGAAAACTTCCACTCAAGGCGACCAGCAGGCTGTTGTTGACGTCGCGATCCGAGTAGCCGCCCTGGGCGGCCTTGGTTCGGTCCACATTCACGTTAAACCTGGGATAGTCAAACTCCTGCTGGATGCGCAGGTCGGTGAGCCCGGCGACATGCCTAAGCTGGCTTAATACGCTGTTGGCAACTTCGCGATTCGCCTGAATGTCCTGCCCCTCGATCTGCACATCCACCGGAGCCGGGAGCCCGAAGTTTAGGATCTGAGTGGTCATGTCGGCTGGCAAAAAGTAAAAAGAAGTGCCGGGGAACGCAGCCGGCAAGGATTTCCGAAGATCGCGAATGTAATCGGGCGTGGGGTGGTGTTTTTCATTGAGCGAAACCAGGATATCGGCATCGGAGGCGCCTATGCCTCCGGATGTGCTGTAGATGTAGTTGAGCTGGCTATAAGGGAGACCGATATTGTCGGTAATGGTCGCCACCTCTTTACTCGGAATCTCGTGGCGAATCGAGCGCTCGACCAAATCGCAAAGCATGGCAGTGTCTTCGATTCGAGTTCCGGTCTTGGCGCGAACATGCAAAATGAATTGGCCGCTGTCGGTGTTCGGGAAAAAGTCCTGACCCAGCCATGGCACAAGCACGGCAGCCGCAAAACAGACCAGCAAAAAAACCGGAACAAAAAGAAATCGTTTCCCGACTAGTGTTGTCAGCAACCGCTGGTAGGCCAGCCGAAAAGCTTCAAACCCTCTGTCGAACGCCTTCTGTGCCCGGGTAAAGGGATTCCGCGAGGGAGTGGCATTTTCTTCCCGAGGTTTAAGCAGGTACATGGCGAGCGTTGGAACCAAGGTTCGCGACAGGATGTACGACGCGAGCATAGCGAAGATCACCGCTTCGGCCAGCGGCTGAAATAGAAAGTGCGCCACGCCACCCAAAGAGAACATGGGAAGAAAGACGATGCAGATACAAAGTGTGGAAACTAGCGCGGGCACCGCGATCTGCGCCGCGCCTTGGAGAATTCCCTCGTGTAGTGACTGGCCTTCCTCCAGGTGCCGGGAGATATTTTCAATGGTCACCGTGGCATCGTCCACCAGGATGCCTACGGCCAGCGCCAAACCGCCCAGCGTCATCAAATTGATGGTTTGATGCAGCAAGCCGAGGACAATCACGGAGCTCAAGATGGCCAGCGGAATAGAAACGCCTATGATCACGGTGCTCCGCCAGCTTCCCAGGAAGATCAGGATCATCAACGCCGTGAGGACGGCGGCGATGCCAGCTTCGCGAACAACACCACTGATGGCCGCGCGAACGAAAATGGACTGGTCCGCTAGCTGCTGAATTTTGAGTTGCGGCGGCAGCGTTTGCTGTACGCGTGGAAGCAGGGCGCGAATACCCTGGACAACGCTGAGCGTGGATGCGTCGCCATCTTTGATTACAGTTGCCAACACGCCGCGGTGCCCATCCTGGCGAACGATATTGGTCTGCGGGATGAAGCCATCGCTCACGTGCGAGACATCCCGGAGATAGATAGTCGAGTTGCCCACCACTTTCACCGGCAGGCTGTTCATTTCCTCGACCGTTCTTGGCGCGGAGTTGGTGGCGATGTCGTACTCGAATTGACCGATCTTCGCAGTTCCCGACGGCGCGATGACATTTTGCGCGTCCACCGCGTTCACTACATCCTGCGGAGAGAGGCCCTTGGACTGAAGCAGTCCGGTATCCAGGTTGACCATCACTTCTCGTTGCTTGCCGCCGTAAGGATAAGGGACCGCCGCTCCAGGAACCGTCACCAGTTGCGGCCGCAGGAAGTTCAGGGCCAGATCATTCAGGTCCGCCTCGCTGAGTCCCGGGCCAGAAAGCGCGAGTTGAAGAATGGGCACACTGGAGGCGGTGTAGTTGACAATCAACGGCGGCAACGTTCCCGGCGGCAACTGGCGCAAAATGGTCTGAGACGCCGCGGTCACCTGTGCGTTGGCCCGATCGACACTTGCCACCGGCTGTAGAAAGATTTTAACCACAACTGTTCCATTTACCGTGGTTGACTCGATGTGCTCAATGTTGTCCACCAGCGTGGTTAGTACCTTTTCATAAACGGTCGTGAGCCGGCCCTCCAGCTCTTCCGGATTCATACCTGTGTAAGTCCAGGAGACGGCCACAACCGGAATGTTGATATTTGGAAAGATGTCAGTTGGGGTATTTAGGATAGCGACCGGACTGAGAATAAGAATCAGCAAGGCAAGGACGATGAAAGTGTACGGCCGTTCTAGAGCGATCTTCACTATCCACATTTCATTGCCAAGGAATGCAACTGACCTGCCAATCTCCTTGGCTGCGGTTCTACAGCGTCTTGGCTCGTTGTTTCGGCTAATCGAGTTACTATGCCGTCTGCACGCGACGACCAGTTGGCACATGGGCTGCTTGCACGGGCTTGGCACATCCATTGCAGGCGCCCAGGGTGACGAGATTGCAAGCGTGCTGCAGCAGTTCTCAAAGGAACAAGGTTTAGCGGGAAGGTAGCTTCCAGGCCATCGGCGCTCTTTCTTACGCGAAGCTGGGCTGGTTCAATTGGGAGAGAAGAAGTTCGAGCCCGCCAGCGTTCTCCACGAACAAGTGGAACTGCTTTCGCTCATTGGCGACATCGCTCTCAGGGAGGGAGAACAGCAGACACATGCGCACGTGGTAGTAGGACGTTCCGACGGGACCGCCCATGGAGGACATCTCCTTGTGGCTCGCGTGCGTGCGTTGATCCAAATCTGAAAAAGAACGTCACACTGCTCGCCGTTAGCTCGCCAAGCCAGTTGACGCGGCCCGCGCATCCCCGCATGACTTACGCGCCTGGTTTCTGCCTCCAGGATCTACTAACCGAAGCGTTTCGTCAGGATCGCAAGCGAATCCGATGGGGGATGGCTCGGGAGGCTTGCGATTTTTGACTGCTGCGATGGTGCGACCGCTAAAATACATCATGTATGGGAAGAGCTCTGATAAAAACCCCCCGCATCGATCCCCGCTATGCAGTCTTCAAGCTCTCGATCCGGCAGTCCAAGATTCATCGCTACGGCGTCTACGCGCGCGAACTGATTCCGGCCAACCGTAAGGTGATCGAATATGCGGGTAAACGGCTCAACCGGCGAGAGGCAAAGCATGCGGACCACACGTACTTGTTTGTGCTTGACAATTACTGGAGCATCGATGGCGCCATCGGCGGGAGCGGCGCTGAAATCATCAATCACAGTTGCCAACCCAACCTGATCAGCCGCGTGATGAAGGGCCACATTCTGTACGTAAGCCTTCGTATGATCAAGCCGGGTGAGGAACTCTCCGTCGACTACAATTTCGGAAGGGAAACGCAACAAGTTCGCTGCTTCTGCGGCGCCCAAGGGTGCCGGGGTACGATCCAGAAATAAGGCTGCTCAACCTCGTTCCGAAATGTGGGCCCCTACTTAGGGAAGTCCTTGTGGCGCCGCTAAAACGCGATAGTTCCTCAACATCTTTGGCTCCCGGACGAATTGGCAGTTCCACGCGCCGGTTAACCGCACATGGCCTTCGGCCACCCTGGGGAATGAATCTATTTTCAGGTCATCGCTCCCTGCCCGGCAAGAAAAAGGCGGCGATCGGAAATGAGAGGGCTGCTCATCCGCACACTCCGATCCCGATACCCGAAACGGTTGAAAGAACTCCTGGAGTTAGCGGGCACTGAGCTGCAAAAGTTCAAAATGCGTCCTGAGTGGGGAGCCAAGACCTTATTCTCGCGGCAGGTAGATGCAGATGCCTGCAGTAATGCACCGGTCGTGTACAAACGGCGTACATGGAGACCGTTGCCGTGGCGGAATGATGTGTACTTTCTTACCATGAGCGGGAGACGCGAGCTGTTCCTGGGACGCCGAACGAGCATTCGAGAGTTTTTCCCGAGCCGCGGTTCGTCCGTTAATTAAACTCCTTGCATAGGCGACTCCTTATCTCCTAGAATAGGAGACGTGCTGCAACGCAAGAAGCTATCGACCACGATCGGTGCTAACAACTATGCTTACCTGCACGCTATGGTGAAGTCGGGCAGGGCCGAAAGTGTCGGAGAGGCAGTGGACAAGGCAGTGGAAATGACCCGCCGGCTGGACAACCGGGCTACTTTGGAGCGTCAGACCGCCGCTTATTTCAAGGGCCTCACTTCAAAGGCCGCCGCGGAAGAGACTGATCTCGAAGATGCCCTGAGTGCCGCGTCTCAAGAGATTGACTTTGACCAGCCCTAACGCTCCTCCCCGGCGCGGTGAAATCTGGACCGCCATGCTCGGCCACCCGGCGGTTCGCCACTGGGTCTTGGTAGTGTCACTCGACTCCCGCAACATGAGCGATCGAGTCGATTCCGTTCTGATCGTTCCCTTCGGCAGCCAAGGTGCGGACGGCCCAACCACCTTGAGATTTGAGCCTGGAGAAACGGGACTACCAGGGCCGTCCTGGCTGAAGGGCCACTTCATTACCACGCTCAAGAAATCCCTCCTCGGAGAGCGTTCGCCACGCCCACTCTCAGCTGCTCGCATGCGTCAGGTGAGCCTTGCCATTCAGCGCGCCTTCGATCCGGACTCGCCACCGCGTAAAACGTAGTGGTCTGTCTCGGTGATTCCACGAGACACGTAGGTCGGGAGTGTACCTAGCCCTTGATCTTCCACAATACCTGCTTCTCGTGCGGCGGTTGAATCAAGAACAGATCGGCTGCGGCTGGTTAGCGCCATCATGTCGATAGCACCCTGGGCTGGGGCTGGTGCGCCGACGCGTATCTCGTCAATCCGGCGTCCAAGGGCGGTTGCTCGGTTCTGGCATTCCAGCGCCTTTCGGTCATACATCTCGGGGCTGATGCGACCTTCCAGCCGGTCGTCGTAAAGGACATCCAGTTTTGAAGCGAGCCTTTGGTGTTGTTCTTCCAGCCGCTTTAATTCCCTGTCTCGGGCGGCCCGCTCATTGAGATCGGATTCGGAGACCGACTCCTGGAGCCACTTCAGGACTTCTGAGGGGATTACGAGTTACTTGAGTGCGGCGGCGAACTGTTGAAGTTTGGAATCGAGATCACTGAACCGACCGTTGCCAAATATATGGTCCGTCGGCGTAAAGCGCCCTCGCAGACCTGGCGCGCTTTCCGGGACAATCACATTGTGACTCTGGTTTTCGGTCGACTTCTTCACGTTACCGACCATCCGGTTTGACCTATACGTCTTTCTGGCGCTGGCGCACGAGCGTCGGCGTATCGTTCATTTGCGTAACGTAGTACCCGACGGCGGAATGGATCGTGCAACAGCTTCGAGAAGCATTTCCCTCGGACAGCGCACCTCGGTACCTGCTGCGGGATCGCGACCAGATCTTCGGACAGGATTTTGTGCAGCAAGTGAAAGTGATGGGTATCCAGCAAGTGCTCTCCGCGCCGCGTTCGCCTTGGCAACGCGCGTATGTAGAACGGTTGATCGGCTGGATTCGCCGGGAGTGTCTGGACCACCTAATCGTCCTCGGCGAGCGGTCACTCCGACGGGCCCTGAAGCCATATGCTTCTACGGAACTCGCGCAAAACGGAGTGCGGCGCGGGCCAGTTCCTGGTGCGTTTTGCGGTGCGCGCCGCACCCTTTGCGCTTCCTACTATCACGCTTGGCGGACTCGTTTATCGCTCACTAGAGATGCGCCACGCGGTCGGCCGGCCTAGTTCAGGGCAGCCAGATCGAATATTTTGTATGCACACAGCGCTACGCAAGTTGCAACACAACCATACTTTGACTATCGAAATGTTTCAAGACGGAAATCCGCACTCCCTTAGTGGAACGAAGTCCCAAAATGCAACTACTTCAAAGGCTCGGACCAGTAGTGCTGGGAAGAGGTCAACCGCTCTACAAAAAGACCTCGATGGGCCTTCGATCATTACAAAACTGCGCCGGCATCTACCGAGCCACGACCCTCCTTGGGTCGGAGTAATACGTTGAATTTCCTCACTTTCTCTGGTTCTTGGCGACGGCATTGTTATCGAGTTGCGCGCCTTTTTTATATGTGATTGATAGACCTTGTGCAAAATCAAAACGGCACGTGTCGGCATTCTAACTCTGTGTTTGGCGGTGGTCGCAGCCGTGGCCCTTCAGTTGCCTTTTCCGGGCTAGAAATTATGAAGCAGTTCTTTTATACCTTACTTCTGACTTTGTTGCTGGCATCTGCATCTGCTACGACGGCTTTTGCCAGGCCCATTAAAATCCCACCGCCTGACTCGAACACATCTTTAATCTTGACGGTTTTTACGGCGTTGCTGTCAACGCTGTAAATCCTGCACAGCCCCCCCCGTCTCAGTTAAGCAGCGGCGCGCGGCGTGAAGGAATTTCGACGCGATTTGGGGGACCTCTCTATGGTGGGGGCCGGGCGCGTGAGGTCGATCTAGGGCACTTTCCGATTCACTCGGATGGCGCAACAACTGGTAGGTATCCGAAAGATAGGTGAGACAAAACGATCCAATCTAGTACTAGCCCTATGTAGCCGTAGGAGTTACGCATGACGAGGTTCTTCAGCATGCATCAGTCCGACCAGTCGGAGTCCCATGTGGCGGATCATCCATCGCGACGAACGACCAAGCTGCCCAAATCCGACTTGGTCATAATGGCCCTCGGATCATCCCTCATTTTGGGCTTCACTTTGTGGGTGTTCCACTTCGAGTACAGGACGGCCCTCGGCTTGTCGGAATCCCGGCTCTCTTCAGCGGTTCGCTATCGCACGTGGACCTTAAGGAACTCCCTTCAGCAAAGCCAGGATGATGTACAGTTGCTTGCTGAGTTCGTTCCTACCGGCGATTTGTTGGCTTTTGCGAATCGTTCAGGTACAACATCTTCTCCTTACCGCGCTTCAAGAAGGCAGGTTGTCGGGCTGTTCGCGAATTACCGAAAAGTCTACGAATATGCTGCGATCTGCTTGTTCGACAGTCAAGGTCACGTCCTCGTTCAAGAAACGGGCTCCGCACCGTGGCCGATGGTGATTCAAAGTCGGGAGTTTCAGAGTGTGCTCCTGGAGGTCCTGCGTAGCCGGCATTACGTAGCTGCTTTAGTCCCCGCATCGGGGCAAGAACTAGCGCTAGCCTTTATGGCACCGATCGATGCTGAGTCGGCCAATCAGCAAGCCGGCGGCCCTCTCGGTGTTGTGGCAGTGCTCAGCCCGCTGGATAGGGAACTTCTTCCGCTGCTCAAGGGCCGGGGCGCAACGCGAAGCGGCGAGACGATGTTATTGCAACTACAAGGCGCCGAGGCCCGCTATGTGTCACCTCCGCGCTTTACCTGGCCCCGTCAGGGTGCCCGCGATTTGGAGACTGATACGCTGCTTCGGGCCGCTCATTCTGCAGTTGAAGATCACACCGTGTTTGGGGAACTCATTGATTATCGTGGGGCCAACGTAATGGCCTCGATGCAGAAGATTCCTGCGCTAACGGTCGTTGTCGTAGGTAAAGAAGATAGGATGGAAGCGCTTGCCAATTTATTTCAAACGGAGCGCCTCGAGGCGATTGCGGCGGCGGCCTTAGCCCTCGCGTTCAATGGGATGATCCTGCTGCGGCGGCGAACCGCTGTTGCCCGCGAGATGAAGACAGCAGAAGAATCGCTGCGGGCAGCTAAGGAGACATTGGAGAGCAAGGTAGCGGACCGGACACGCCAATTGGTCGGACTGAACGCGCAACTTCATCAAGAGCTTGGCGAACGCAAAAGAGCGGAAGACGAAGTCCGAAAATTGAATTCCGAACTAGACCAACGCGTGCAGGATCGCAGTGCCCAGTTGGAGAAATCCAACAAGGAACTCGAGGCTTTTGGTTACACGGTGTCTCACGATCTGCGCGCGCCGCTCCGAGCCATCAACGGCTTTTCAAAAATCCTGCTGGAAGAGTACGCGCCACAGCTCACGGGGGAAGCGCAACGGTACCTAAGAACTGTAAGTCACAACGCGGAGCAAATGGGACAGCTGATCGACAGCCTGCTGTCGTTTTCGCGGCTGACCCAGCAAGCGTTGCACTCCGAAACACTCGCGCCTACTGACCTCGTCCGGCAGGCCTGGGAGAATCTAGAAGGCGAACGCCGCGGGAGAAAAGTAGAACTCAAGATCGGCGACCTTCCCAAGTGCAAGGGCGATCTCCTTCTTTTGAGGCAGGTGTTCGTAAACCTTCTTTCGAATGCCCTGAAGTACAGCCGTACGCGGGATATCGCCAAAATCGAGGTTGGCAGCACAGAGAGCGACGTCTATTACGTTCGGGACAACGGGGTTGGCTTCGATATGCGCTACCAGGACAAGTTGTTCGGCGTGTTTCAGCGCCTGCATCGAAGCGAGGACTTTGAAGGAACTGGCATTGGCTTGGCGACCGTGCGGCGTATCGTCCAGGGGCACGGGGGCAGAGTGTGGGCCGACGCCGTACTCAATCAGGGAGCCACCTTCTATTTCACACTGACAAGTGCGACCAGTAACACAGCAAGACAAGCGTTCGAAACAAAGGGAATGCAATAGGAAACTGGTTAACTGAGACCGTAATCCGCGTGCTATTACTGAACCGCAATCCGCAGTGTGTCAAGAGGCGTGCCCCACGAATTGCCAAGGCTCCGCAAGTGGTTTATAGGAACCCAGATGGGCGAGCGTCTCAAGGATGCGGATGTTCCGCAAGCTTGACACAGCCTGTTCGTAGCCAAAATCCTGCCGGGACATAAAGTGATCGAAAAAGTGATCGAATATGCGGGTAAACGGCTCAACCGGCGAGAGGCAAAGCAAGAAAAAGGCGGCGATCGCAATTGAGAGGGCTGCTCATCCGCACACTCCGATCCCGTTACCCGAAACGGTTGAAAGAACACCTGGAGTTAGCGGGCACTCAGCCGCAAAAGTTCGAAATGCGTCCAGTCTGGGGAGCCGCAGTCGAAGCTGGGGCCTCAGGAATGCAATTTTCCAACTCCGGGCCAACGACGAGGCGCCCTACCAGCCTCGGCTTTGCTGGGCAAGTCAGGTGCGACAATGTAGCATATGAGAACGACGTCTGTCCGCGAGCTGCACATCAACACGTCGAAGTTAGTACGCAAGGCAGCTGAGGGCGGAGTAATCGCGATCGAGAGACGTGGCGAACCGGTCGCGGAGTTGCGCCCGGTAACTTCTCCGCGGCGCATGGTCGCAGCAAAAAAGGCGCCGATCTTCGCGTCCATGCAAAGAGTCTGGGATCGGATGCCCTGAGTGAGCGACAGCACGAAGATCATTGAGGACGATCGAGGCCGATAGCCTTGTATTCCGACACGTCCTATATAGCGAAGTTCTACTTCAATGAGCCGGAATCATCCCGCGTCCGCGAACTCGTCCGGAATGCGGATACGATCTATTCGTCGCTTTGGGCCCTGGCCGAGTTTCATGCGATGCTTCACCGCCGAGTACGGGAAGTTTCGTACGCACATGCCGACGCGAGTGACCTGGCCTCTCGCTTTTCCGCTCACATCTGAGACGGGCTGTGGAACCTCATACTCGTCACTGAAGGTGTACTGCGGAGGACAAGCGCACTGATACTGTCCGCGCCACAAGACCTCTTCATCCGGACTGCCGACGCCGTGCACCTTACCTCGGCCCAGGAGGCCGGATTGGAAACCACGTTTTCCTGGGGGCCAAATCTCATCATCTTTCCTCCGGGTGAGCTGGTTCGAACGCTTGAGATTCTCAAACGGCTCTTCGAACTGCGCCGACTCGCGATCCAATCTGAGGGATGCCTGCTTATCGTGCGGTGGCTGAATCAAGACAACGCTGCCGGTTGGCAGCTGCCCCCCTTGTGCATCCCCGCGAACACGATGGCGGATCAGGCTGCACCGTCGAAAAAACAGGAGGTTTCTATTTGGCCTTGACATGACTTGTGCGGACAAGCCGGAGGCTTGTCCTACGCTGAAGACGGATGCACCCACGGGTGCCGGTACTGCCGAGTAAGGAGCCGGTTCGCCTCGTCGTCACCAACCACACGTTGCTTCACAGCATCCCACTGCAGCGTCCGGCCGGTCTTCATCGCGAGATTGGCTAGGATGCAGCTTGCGGTTGAGATATAGCCTTCCTCGATATCCGCGACCGGCTTCCCCCGAGAATCGATTGCGGTTAGAAAATCCTGCATGTGATGACGAATCGCTGGAGCCACGTGCCGCTCCAGATCCTTCTCGGTTTTATCTTCCGGATACTGTTCGAACTCGTAGGTTACGTCCTTGTGGACGGGCTGGCCTTGTCCCTCGGCGGGCGTAAAGTCATAGCTGAAAACGCTCGCCTTCAGCGTACCTTTGTCTCCATAGAACGTGGCGCCCCAGGGATACTTCTCGTCGGCAGCATCGCCGTAAGTGCGGTGCTGCCACACCACGCGGAGATCCGGAAAATCGAATGTGGCAGTCTGCGTATCCGAGATATTCGCCTTACTGGCCTTGTCCACCAGAATTCCGCCGGTCGATGCGATGCGCTGCGGCCAGCCCAGTCCCAACATCCAGCGCACCATGTCGAGCATGTGGACGCACATATCGCCGACGATCCCGTTTCCGTACTCCATGAATGCGCGCCATCCGCGCGGATGCACCAGCGAGTTGTAGGGCCGCATGGGCGCAGGCCCGGTCCACATTTCGTAATCCAGATATTCCGGCGGATTTATGTCCGGTGGATTCTCGGACGCGCGCATGTGGTAGTAGCAGTAAATTTCGACAAGTCCGATTTTTCCCAAACGCCCTGCGCGGATAATCCTGTCGCGCGCTTCCACCAAATGCGGAGTGCTGCGGCGCTGCGTTCCGATTTGCACAACCCGCTGGTATTTGCGCGCCGCGGCCAGCATCGCCTGTCCTTCCGCTACATCCACGCTGATGGGCTTCTGGCAATACACATCGGCGCCGGCTTTCACCGCGTCAATCATGATCAACGCGTGCCAATGATCCGGCGTGGCAACTTCGACAATATCGAGATCCTTCTCCTTCAGCATTTCGCGATAGTCGCTGTAGGTTCGCGGCCGCTTCTTCGACGCCTGCCGGGCTGCCACCATATCGGCGCACTCAGCCAGCATGCGTTTATCGACATCGCACAGCGAGACCACTTCAACCGGAGCGATTTGAATCAGCCGGAACAGATCCGACTTGCCGTACCAGCCGGTGCCGATCAGCCCCACCCGCCGCCGTTTCTGCTGATCGTAGGCGAGGGCAGAGCCGCCCGCGGCCGCCAATGCCAACAAGAATTTACGACGGTCTAACAATCTCAGTTCACCTCCACCACAGCAGTCAACACGACATCCTTGAACGCCGCGGCTTCTGAAAACAATCCCCAGAATACTTCGCCCGTGAGTTCATCCACTTCGCCGTTCGAGGAAACCACGCGGCCTGGAGCTTTCACAACGAATAAAAGTGGCACGAATCCGGAGCTACTGGTGGAGGCGGAAGAGGGGTCCGGTGGATTTGGAGTGGTAGTCGCTGAAGAAAACGTGTCCTGGATTATCTTGGACGCGATGTCCCTACGCTGGGCAGCGCTGAGTTTGTCGCCGAACTGTTGCTCGAGCGCTTTCACCATCAGCGCGCCAATCCGCTGGCCAGCGCGCCTCACCGCTAGATCCGGATGCAGAAATCCCATGGCCAGCAGCGGATCACCGGGTCCGAACAGCAGCGGGATGGATAATTCCGCGGTTTTATCGGCGAGCGCCTGCGCGTTGGCGTCTGTCGCGAGTGCCCCTGGGAGGTTAGCCTTGATCTTCGCCAGATCTTCCGGCTTAATTTTGCCCGCGACCTTGGTGGGATCGCCTTTCCAGTGCAGCGTTTCGCGATATTCGTACCGGTTTTGCGCCAGCCGAGTGACAGTAGCCTGGTTGACCAGATTCAGCTTGCCCTCGGCGCCTGCTTTGACGGATACGTCGCCATCGAGCGAAGCGCCCACGGCGAGTGCACGATCGAAGAACAGCGTACGTTCTTCGTTCTTTTTCTCTTCGTGCGATTTCCACGCCGCGCCGGATGGAAGGACAAAAGTATCCTCCAGCGTTGGCGTCATTTGCCCTTCCTTCTTTTCCTGGCCGATCAGAGCGACGCTGCGCATCCAGGAACCGTCGGGTTTGATTGTGGTGGTGACTCGCGCGTGGGCGCAGGCGCTCGAGAAAACGGCGGCGATCAGCGCGCACGCAATAGCGATGAACCGCATTGCATCATCGTACCGCGAAGGGGGAACTGCGCGGTTACCACTGCGCGGTTGACAACCGCGCGCAGGATGGCGTCCCAATGTTACTTAGTTTCTGGCCCCGCTCAGCAAGTATTGAATCCATTGTGGCACAGTGCCCCTGCGGGGCAAACAGTGTCGGTTGAAGTAGAAGGGCGTTCTGCGTTGTAGTATTTTCGATAGCCAATCTCAGAACACTACAGGAGAACGCCATGCAACAGTTTATCG
>JBEKJJ010000114.1:0-21466 GCA_050011295.1 Bryobacteraceae bacterium | reverse complement strand
TCGAGCGCATGCACCATGCCGGATTTCTGCCCGGCCACCAGCGCGCGCTTGCCGTTCGCGAGATCCACCAGGTTCGGAGAACAGCCGAAATCGAAGTCCGGACCCTTAGCTTCCGGGCAATTGTCTCCGGCAGGACAACCGACCACGTAGGCATCGCCCTCCGTCAATTGGCGCGACCACAGCAGCTTCCCGGTATCGATATCGAAAGCCAGGAATGCGTCGCTGGTGCGCGCGGCGGGATCGGAATAAGCGTCGCCCGAGACCACGTAAACTGCGTGCCGCTTCGGATCGATCGTGGGTGATGACCACACGCCTGCGCCAGACGGCCCCCAAAGTTGTGTTCCCTGCTTGTTCAGGCGCACCGGATGCGGGGCTTCCGCAATGGTGTAGCTCTTCCAAATCTGCGTGCCTGTGGCGGCATCGAGCGCGGTCACCGAGCCGCGGAATTTACAGCATTCGTATTTGGGTGACGCGCCGGTCACTTCCTCATACGATGAAACCGGCACATACAGCCGGCCTTGGTAAAGTGCCGGCGCACCGGTGATCATAGCGGCCGGATGATCCTCCACATGCACCTTCCACAACAGCGCGCCCGTGGCGGCGTCCACGCCATAGGCTTGCGCGCGCTGGTCGCCGAAATATGCCACCCACTTCGCGCCCACCGGCCCGATGCTGATCGCGCTGCGCACAGGCGTATCGGCTTTGAACATCCAGTAGATGCAGCCTGTCGCGGCATTGAGCGAATACACTTTACCCGAGTCGCTGCCCGCGAAGATGCGTCCGCCCACCACGGTGGGCTGTGCGAATGCCCGGCCGCCACCGGCGAAACCGAATGCCCACTTCAGCTTCAATTTTGGGACCTGGTCCGCGCGCAGGCCCGCCATCGCCGCCGGTTGCATGCGGCGATTGGACGTGTCCACGCCCCACCCGTTCCAGTAAGGGCCAGAGAAGGGCTTTTCGAAAGCCGGCGCGGGTTCGGCGCACGCGCCTTGTTTGGCCGCGTCCTCGGCGCCGAACGATTTGCCGGTAACGAACATGGCCACGGATCGAGATTCCGCCTCTGTGAGCGCTTTGCCCTCTTCGGCCATCTTGCCGTTGGTGAGCGCGGCCAGCACGCGTTCCGGAGTGGATAGGCTCAGCGTAAGCAGTTGGGGCGCGCGGCCGACGCCTTTATCGTGACATTGCGCGCAATGCTTCTGATACACTGCGCCGCCGTCGTCGGCTGCCAGAGCCGCGCAGCAAGCCGCTAATGCGAGTATTGAAACTCGGGATGCAGCAATAAACTCCACAGGCGATCCTCCAAAGCAAGCCCAGCAAACGAGCCGCTTTCTGATAGTAAACTTTTTCGAGGATCGCCACGTGCAGCTGGATCGGCTCGATTAAATCACATGCCCCGGTTGGAGTGCAATAGGGGATTGATCGATGATGGATGAGTGAACTTAATGCATCGGCGTGACATTCTCAAACTTGCGGCGCTCCTGACAAACTTTAGCAGTCCATGGCCGGTGGCCGCGGCGGCGCGCCCCAAGCGGGTGATAGTCGCGGGCGCTGGCCTGGCCGGCTTGAGCTGCGCGTGGGAGCTCAACAAAAGGGGCCACGATGTGGCGGTTCTGGAAGCGTCCAACCGGACCGGCGGCCACGTGCTCACCGTTCGCGAAGGACTGGAGGATGGGTTGTACGCCGATGGCGGCGCCGAGCACTTCACGCGGCCAGGCTACGAGCTTTATCGCGGCTACGTAAAGGAATTCGAGCTTCCCGTTCTCGCATATCCCCATCGGGAAAATGTGCTGGAGATTGTCAACGGACGCATGGTGGGCGAGCAAGAAGCCATCGCACTCAAGACAGTGAAGGCGAGCGGTTACAACCAGCGCGAGATCGACTATATAACCAAGCAGCACTCACGGGATCTGACCGAGTTGTACCTGGGACGCTACATAGAAAAGATCCGGGACGAGTATCAACCCTTTGGCGTGGGGTTGGACCCACTGGATGACTGCTCCATCACAGATCTGCTCCGCCGCGAAGGCGCATCGCAGGCGGCGATTCAGAGCATTGGTTCGGATGATTCAGCGCTGCACGGAATTTGGGGCGAGGCGATTGTGCGGCTGCGAGGTTTGCCGTCGGATCCGCACGAGCTTTATCGTTTGAAGGGCGGCAATCAAGCTCTTCCCGACGCTTTCGCGGCTCGCTTGGAAGGCCGCATCCGCAAGAATTGCCCGGTCACGCGCATCCAGTACGGCGATACCGGCGTCACCGTGAACTGTTCCGAGAGTGGCGCAACCCGGAAGTTCGAGGGCGATTACCTGGTTTGCTCGATGAACGCGATCATCCTTCGCCAGATACCCGTCGCTCCCCCGTGGCCGGATGCAAAACGTTTCGTGATCGAGAACATGCCTTACACCCTCGAGACGCGCCCGATTTTCCAATCGCGGACCAAATTCTGGGAGCGGGACGGCTACAGCGGGAACATGGAATTCGGGAGCCCGATTCTGGGACCGCTGTGGCCGATGGCTGAGGATGTCGCGACCAATCGGGGATTGCTCATCGGCACCGGACAGGCGAGTTCTCCCGCGGATGCTGCTTTGCGCGTTTTCAAGCGTCACTACCCCGGCAAATCCGCGGACATCGATCACATCATGACGATCGATTGGTCGCGGGATAAATGGGCCATGGGATGCCAGGCCAGCGATTATCGGCCAGGGCAACTTCGCAAGTTCTGGCCCGCGTCCATTCAACCGGTGGGACGCGTCTATTTCGCCGGAGCCTACTGCGACAATCTGAACTGGGGCATGGAGGCAGCTACGCGCTCGGCTTATCGGGTGGCACGGGCGATCCACGAAGCCTGAAAGCGCCGCATCCGAATTACCCTTGCATGCGGTCCGCTCTAGCTACCCGGCGACCAGCTGCTGCCCGCCGTCAATGTCATAGGTTGCGCCTGTGAGCGCCGTGTTGGTCATGATGTGCACGGCGAGCGCGGCGACGTCGGCCGGTTCGACGACGCGCCGGATGGGAAGCGTCGCGCGAAGCTGATTGCGGCGATTTTCGAGTTCATCGCCGAGGATCGCGGCCGACAACGGTGTGTCGACGAAACCGGCGGCGATGAGGTTCACTCGAATGGGCGCGAGCTCGAGCGCCAGGTTGGCCGTGAGAGCCGGGAGCGCGGCCGTGACTGCCGACGCGATCGCGAGGCCGATGCCGGGGCGGCGGGCGCCCGTGCCACCCATGAACAGCAGCGTGCCTCCCGGCCTCACTTTGCCGGCAGTGTTGCGGGCTACCTGGAGCGCAAGCAAAAGATCGGCGTCGAGGGCGCGGCGCACCTGCTCGAAGTCCATGTCGGCCAGGCGCCCGTAGTACGGCCGGCCGGCTGTCACCATCACGTGGTCGATGGTGGCCGGCAGGTCCCGGAAGAACCGATCGAGGGCCGCAGAATCCGCGGCATCGAAGGCCGAGGTGCTCAGCGCGTCGAGCTCGCTCGCCGCGCGCTGCAGCCGCTCGGGATTCCGGCCGGTAAGGATCAGCTTGGCTCCCTCAGCGCGTGCACGCCGGGCCGTTTCGAGGCCGATGCCGGAGCTGCCGCCGATCACGACGACGGTTTGACCAAGAAGCTGCGGTTCAGTGCTCATGATTATCGCAGTGATCGGAAGCCAGCGCGAACTTCTTCTGAAAAAAGCTTTGGCTGCTCCCACGCAGCATAGTGTCCGCCTCTGTCTACTTGGTTGTAGTAGATGAGTTTGTGATACGCCCGCTCCGTCCAACTTCGCGGGGCTTGATAGTTCTCGCCGGGAAAGACGCTCACCGCAGCTGGGACGGAGACATTGGCCGCGTTATAAAGATTGAGGTGAAGTTCCCAATAGAAACGAGCCGCAGAAATCGCCGTGTTCGTCAACCAGTAGAGTGTGAAGTCGTCGAGTACATCGTCTCGTGTCAGATCACCTGCGGAGTATCCATTAACCGTGCGCCCGAGCACTGCCGATGTGATCGGCGCCGCCGGCTGGCCATAACCATCACCGTGGTCAAAGAGCCAAGCTGCCAGGCAGACGGGCGAATCCGCCAATCCGTACAGCGTTTGCGGGCGAGTTGCCATCATTTGCGCGTAGGCACGTTTCTTCGCAAATAGATTGGTCAGCTGCTCGTAAGCACGCCTTTCGTCGGCGGATAGGCCAGATGGCGGGGGATCGCCACACTGCAGCGCCCTCGCAATGTCGGATGGAATCGTCCCAGGGAAGTTGGTGTGAATTCCCAGCAATTCTGGAGGTGCGTGTTTGGCCATCACAGTGCAGATGCCCGCGCCCAAATCGCCGCCTTGCGCCACAAATTGCGCGTATCCAAGGCGCTTCATCAGCACGACCCAGGCACTTGCAGTGCGCTCCGGACCCCAGCCGGAAGTGGTGGGCCTTGCTGAAAACCCGAACCCCGGTAGCGACGGAATCACCAGATGGAAGGCGTCCGATGCGCTCCCGCCATGTGCCGTAGGATTGGTAAGTGGATCGATAATCTTTAGCTGCTCGATGACTGAGCCGGGCCAGCCGTGCGTAACGATCAGCGGCAACGCATTTTCATGTTTCGAACGAACGTGAATGAAATGAATGTCCAGCCCGTCGATCTCGGTGATGAACTGCGGCAGGGCGTTCAGTTTCGCCTCGATCTTGCGCCAATCGTAGTCTGTCGCCCAATAGCGGGCAAGTTCCTGAATTGCCGCAAGCGGCACGCCTTGCGATTCATCCGTGACCGTTTCCCGATCAGGCCACCTTGTCGAGTTGATGCGCCTGCGCAATTCGGTAAGTTCCGCTTCTGGAACATTCACCTGAAACGGACGAATAGTCGTCTTGTCGGCTGCCTGTGTAGCACTGGTTTGGGCCATGGTGTTCTCCTTATGAGCAGTATTGGATTGCGAATCTGCAAATGCCTCGCCGATCGCTGCTGGTCTGAGCGCGACTGCCAGGCCCAACATCGGGCTCGCCTTGAGAAAGCAACGGCGCGATCTGTCGTCTGGTTCTTTCATCGGGTGCTCCTTTCCCCGTCCTTCACCAATTCGCTGGATTCGCCTGCATCTTCGGATTCAGCGCCTTCATCTCATTGAGTTCCTCGGGCGTGATCTGAGGCAAGTGCCGGATGAACAAGACCAGGCGCCAGGTTTGCGCGGCAGTGTGCACTTCGCTGAAAGCTGGCATGGCGCTCAAACGAACTCCATTTTGAATTGTGTAGTAGAGCTCACCATCGCTCTTGTTCTGCGTCCCGGCTGCACGCAAGTCGGGCGGTTTCGGATAGAGGCCCTTGCCGAATAGCGTGTGGCCCCCTCCGTCATTCGCATGGCACGTGGCGCAATGATCGGAGAAATGCTCCATGCCCCTCCGAATGTTCTCCGTTGAAGACATGATGGGATTGCGAAGTTGGCGATACGAGGATGGCACGGCCATTCTGCGTGCCGTTGTGGCCGCGAACTCCTCAATCGCTGACGGTGTCGCAAGTGCGCTGAAGCCTCGTCGCACGAGATTAAGCCCGTATCCCGCGGCTGCAACCGCAAGAGCAAACAGAATCAGCAAAACGGCTTTCCAGGGTTTCATGTCACGTCTTCTGTCCCGTGTCATCGTCGTCCGTCCGCCCGAACGAAGGAAGGTACCGGCCAAAGTTCAATTCAAAGTCGCTCGGAATACCATAACCGATACCACGGAGCTTGGGACGGCGCGCCTGCGCATCTGGCAAGGCCAGCATTGGAAAGATCATCTCGTTGCTCGACTGAAGCTCGCTAGCTGTCGGCATCCCGAACCGATTGATCTGGGCCTTCGCCGCGCCTAGCGTTGCACGGTCGAACGAAGCCAGACGCCGGACGAGAGTATCGACAAACGAGTCGAGGTCGCCATCGTCCAGAGTGCGGTTCACCCAGCCATAGCGCTCGGCGATGTCCGCATCGAAATCGTCGGCGCTGAGAACGAACTCAAGTGCGCGCGAGCGGCCCACCAAGCGCGGGAGCCATTCCAGCGCTCCGCCGCCCGGGATCAGTCCGACGCCGACCTCGGGGTTGCCGAATAGGGCGCTGTGCCGGCTGGCGAAGCGCATGTCGCAGGCCAGCACAAACTCGTTACCGATGCCGCGCGTGCGGCCGCGAATCTTGGCGATGCTTACCACTGGCGTGGACGCGAGGCGCAGCACAAAGTCGCGCCAAAGGCCCAGCACGTCTGGCCGTTCCACTGCCTTGGTTACGTCGAGATGGGCGATGAAAAAATCGGGATTCGCCGACTGGAACACTACCACCTTCACGGACTGGTCCGCCTCGAGGTCGGTCATTAGCGCTCCCAATTCGACGATCGTTGTGGGGACAAATATGTTGATCGGCGGGTTGCTGAAGGTGATCGTCCACAGGCCCGGATAGGTGCGGTCGGTATTGAACTGCGAAGGGTCAGGCATGGCGCATCTCCTCGTGAAGAACCCTACCGCAGCGATCTGAAGCCCGCGCGGAGCTCCTCAGAGAGAAGTTGCGGCTGTTCCCACGCCGCAAAGTGCCCGCCCTTATCGAGCTTGTTGTAATGGATAAGTTTGGGATACGCCCGCTCCGCCCAGCTCCGTGGAGCAGGATAGAGTTCATCGGGAAAGACGCTCACGGCCGTCGGGACCACGACGCCTTTGACGGCGAAGAACGACGCCCCCTTGTTCTCCCAATAGAGACGGGCCCCAGAAAGCGCCGTATTCGTCAACCAGGTCAGCGTGATGTTGTCGAGGACGTCGTCTCGGGTGAGGCCTTCGCTGCCTCCGGCAAAGACACGGGCGATCAGCTCGTAGCTGCGTGCGTCGTGATCGAGGAAATAAGCCGCCAGGCCGACGGGTGAGTCCGCGATTCCGTATAATGTCTGCGGTCTCAACCCCATCTGGAAGCCGTAGCCGATGCCCTTCGCATAGACGAAGCTCAGCCGTTCGTAAGCCAGCTTCTCGTCAGCCGAGAGATTCGCCGGCGCCGGCTTGCCGGAAAACGCCAGCCCGTCGATGTCGAGTGGAATCACGTTAGCCATGTTGGTGTGGATGCCCAGCAATTCCGGTGGCGCCTCGACGCCCATTAGCTCGGTGATGATTGCACCCCAATCGCCACCCTGCGCCACGAATTTCGTGTATCCCAGGCGCTTCATCAGCACCACCCAGGCACGTGCGATGTGGGCGGGGTCCCAGCCAGTGGTGGCCGGCTTGCCGGAAAAACCGTAGCCGGGCATCGAGGGAATCACGACATGGAATGCGTCGGACGCATCTCCACCGTGCGCGGTGGGATTGGTGAGAGGTTCGATGATCTTCATCTGCTCGGTGATCGAGCCAGGCCATCCGTGCGTAACGATCACCGGCAACGCATTTTCGTGTTTCGAGCGGACGTGGATGAAATGAATGTCCAGTCCATCGATCTCGGTGATGAACTGCGGCAGAGCGTTCATTCTTGCCTCGATCTTGCGCCAGTCATACTCTGTCGCCCAGTAGCGCGCCAGCGCCTGAACCGTCGCGAGCTGTACTCCCTGCGTCGCATCTGTAACCGTTTCGCGTTCAGGAAACTTCGTCGCGTTGATGCGCCTGCGCAATTCGGTGAGTTCCGCTTCCGGAACATTCACGTGAAACGGACGAATCGCACTCTTGTCAGCAGCCGGCTCGCTCAGTTGTTGTTTAGCAGTGGTTGGTGTCATGGCATTCTCCTTTTTTGAGTGGTTAACGTTCGAGACATAATTCCTTGTGGCCGCTCACGCCGGTAGTTTCCCGCCGGCCTGCTCGGCCACTATGTACGCGGCGTACCAGTCCGGCCAGTTCGCGTCGCGCTGTCCGGTGCGCTTCTCGTGCTGGCCGTGGGCCGCTTCCGCACGTCGAAGCGCGCTCGCCAGGTCGCTTGCGGAGCCGAACGAGGTCGCCGCAGAATCGACGCGTCCGGGCAGCCGCGTGGTGACCTCCTGCAACAGCCAGCTATTGCCGTCCGGGTCGCTGAACGTGGCGTAAGAGCTGTAGCTGGTGTGATCGGGCGCGGGGCCGCCGGCGCGGCCACTCGAGCCCTCGGGCTGGAAATCGCCGCCCGGCGTCGCGGAGTGGAACACCTCGCTAACCTTCGCGCCGCGGGCGACCAGCTCAGCGCGCGCAGCCTCGATGTCGGAGACCACCAGGTAGAGGCTCTGCGCCGATCCGGGCGCAGCTGTCGTGATCTTCGTGCCGAATTGGATGGAGCACCCCGAGCCCGGCGGCGTCAACTGGACCACGCGGAAGCCGTTATCGAAAGGGAAGTCGGCGTCGAGCCTCCATCCGAGGTTCCCGTAGAACTTCTTCGCGCGGTCGACATCCGAGACCGGCATGACCACTACCTCGAGCTTCATGTCCATTTTCAGTCTCCTTTTTCTGAACTGTCGTACTCTTATCCAAAGGTAAATGAAAAGACCTCAACACCCGGATCGAGAAATTCGATCACAAAGGTCCGGTCTTGTACTCGCCTCTTCTGCCGTATGAGCTGGTAGAGCCGGGGCTCGCGAACTTCGCCCGAACCATCCGGGCCGGAATCCACTCCGTGATCGTCTCCTGGTGCGGCGCCATCCAGAGTGATCTTGAAACGAATGGGCCTGCCGTTCTTGGCTGGACCTAACACCATGTGCAGGTCGCGCGCGTGGAAGCGGAACACTACCTTGCCGGGCGCCGCCTCAAGCGCGCTATGCTCGGGGCCGGCGTTCCACAAGCCGGCCAATCCCCATTCATTTAAGGCAGGCGCAAGGGGAAGGCTGTAGGTCCTTCGCGAGTCGTGGCCCAATTGCTCACCCGATCCAAAACGCTCGGCGCGATCGTAGCCGGCGTAGGTCTCGGGCGACTGCACATCCTCGCTCGGGGGCGCCTCCACTCCTTGAGCGCTTATGCGAACAGGGCCAGCGTTCAGGCTGGTTGCTCCGTTTTCACGCAAGAGCTCCTGAATGACGCGCTCGGATTCCTCATAATCACCTTCTCCGAAGTGGTGATGACGAATTCGTCCTTTGCCATCGATGAAGTAGTCGGCCGGCCAGTATTCGTTGCGGAACGCCTGCCAGATTGTGTGATTGCTGTCGATCGCGACAGGAAGAACAACGTTCAATTCGCGGACGGCATTTTCAACGTTGGCGCGCTCCTTTTCAAATCCGAACTCGGGCGCATGCACGCCGATGACAACCAGGCCGGCATCCTTGTATTTTGCTGCCCACGCCTGCAAATAGGGAAGCTCGCGCAGGCTGTTTATACAGGAGTAAGTCCAGAAGTTGATCAGGACGACCTTACCGCGTAGCGACTTACTGCTCAACGGAGTGGAGTTTAGCCAGGCCAGCGCGCCATCCAGATCGGGCATTCGTCCTTCGTCTCCCATTCCAGATGCAATCGCGACCACCCCGCAGAGGAGAGCGGCGGCGCCAGACCAAAAGGCAAGGTTCTTCAAAACCAACACTCCGGGTTCGCGGCAGGCGCCGTGATCTTCTGGCACGTTATCACCGATCCAATGGGCATTAGATGCGAGTACTTCCCAAGAGTTTCTTGTGGCCCTGACCATGTGCGAAATTTTCCGATTGCGTCATAACGGGTTCGTATCCAAACACTTACTCGGGGATGGACGGTGCTAGAATCACACATGCGCTTCCCAATCGCCGCTTTCGCTGCAACCACCTTACTGTGGGCTCAAACATCCACGCCCCGGAAAATCGGGTATACCCGGGTATTTCCGCAACAAGGCCAGTTGGAGCTTTTTGTTGCCGCATCCGACGGTAGCGGCGAGCGGTCGCTGCTCGCGATCAAAGATACGGATTACGACCCAGTCTGGGCTCCCGACGGGAAATCGATCGTCTTCACATCGGACCGGAACGGATCGGCCGATCTGTTTCGCGTAAATCCCGACGGCAGCGGACTCACACCGCTCACCACAGACCCGGCCTACGACGATCAAGCCGCGTTCTCTCCCAACAGCAAGCAACTGGTGTTCGTCAGCACGCGCGGGGGCGGAATGGCCAACCTTTGGACCATGGATCTGGCCACGCTGCGCGCCACGGCGCTCACCACGGGAAAGACTGGCGATTTTCGTCCGGCCTGGTCGCCGGACGGGAGTTGGATCGCTTTCTCCTCGGTTCGCGGCAACCCGATGCCTTTCGCTCATGGACGCTGGGAGCGGCTGCAGTTGGCGGACATTTACATCATTCGGCCCGATGGCTCCGGGCTGAAGAAGATCTCGAACAGCGGAGATTTCTGCGGCAGTCCGAAATGGAAAGGCGCGAGCCGCGTCATCGCGTACTGCATGACCGGCGAACAGACGCTCGCGAATCGGAGAGTGGCTCCTGAGCCCGGAAATGACACGCGCCTGGTATCCATCGACCCAGCGACGGGAACGTCAACCGATCTGCCCGCTTCGCCGGGCGTCAAAATAAATCCGTCTCCTCTGGCCGCGGACGAGATCGGATTCATCAGGAAGGATACAGAGGAGCCGGGTATTTACTACTCGAGCGGCCGCCGCGGACCGCGTGGCGCCATCCGTGCGGCATCCTGGTCGCCCGATGGAACCCAAGTGGTCTTTGCCAAACGCACAAGCGTGCCGCGGCCGGCCTGGCGCAGCTCATTCAGCCGCAATCCGAATTACGAGTTATTTCAGGCGGGAATGCAGGCCGCGTTCAGCCCTTCCGGAAATGAGTACGTTGCGGTGGCGTCGGGCGCCGGAAAGCTTTCTGCTCTCAGCGTGACGACAGTGTCCACCGGAATATCCAAAGTGGTTTACCAAGACAAGAGCCGGAACGTACTGGCCGGCGCCTGGTCGCCCGACGGCAGCCGGATCGTCTTCGGCATCGGCGGATTCGCGGCGTTCTTCGACGGCTTTCGCTCGCAATTTCTCAAACCCATCGATCGCGTTGAGGACGGCGCCCAGGTGGCCATCGTCAATGCGGACGGGACAGGATTCCGCGAACTGACCGCAGGCTTGGGCAACAACGCGTTCCCTTCGTTTGCGCCCGACGGCAAGCGAATCGTGTACCGGGCCTTCGAAAAGGACGGATACGGGCTGCGCATCATGAACCTGGAAACGAAGGCGGTGACGACGCTGACCGCGGAATACGATAATTTTCCATTGTGGTCCCCGCGCGGCGATCTGATCATGTTCTCGCGTTTGGTGGATGGAGCCTACGAGGTCTTCACAGTCAAGCCGGACGGTCGAGGACCGAAGCGCCTCACCTTCACGCTGGGCAACGACGCGCACATGGCGTGGTCGCCGGACGGCGAGTACATCGTCTTCGCCAGTTCGAGGATGGGTTTTAAGGATGAAGTGGTTTACACAGATGCGCCGCAGCCCTATGGCGAAATTTTCGTGATGCGCTACGACGGCACAGGCGTCGAGCAACTCACCGATAACCAATGGGAGGACGGCACTCCCGCTTGGCAGCCCTTGCCCGCCCGCCAAGCCGCCATCCGCTAACGGCGGGACGCACAATAGGAGTCCGATTCCATGAAGCTCTTAACCCATTCCGCCTCACTCGCGCTGTGGCTGGCTTTCGCAACTGTCGAGGCCCAGCAACCTGCGCCCGCTCCTCTGCCGACCACCGCAGCCCAGGCTCCCACGCGCGACACCAGCTACATCGACGCCCAGGGCACCGCTCACGTCACGCGCCTGGTACCGATTCCGCAGACCATCAGCACGGAGGCGCAGCGCCGCCTAAGCCGGCCCGAGCCTGACCAAGGTCCACCACAGTCGCTGGCCGATCGCCGAAAAGGTACGGATGCCTACACGGCTCGTGCGCGCGTGGAATGGAGCCGCCTCTGCCCCAATCAGCTGGTGGAAGAAAAAATTGCCGGAGTTCCGGTTCGCATCGTCACGCCCGAAGGGCTGCCGGATGCCAACCGTGACAAGGTGCTGCTCAACCTGCACGGCGGCGGCTTCAACTCGGATTCCGGATCCTACACGGAGTCAATCCCGATCGCAGGCTACAGCAAGATCAAGGTGGTGGCCGTGCTTTATCGCCTGGCGCCGGAGCACGCGTTTCCCGCGGCCGTGGATGATTCGGTGGCCGTCTACAAGGAGCTGCTAAAAACCTACCAGCCCAGTCACATCGTGATCTATGGCACCTCGGCAGGGGCCGTGCTCACCGCGCAGGTGGCCGCCCGCCTGAAGCAACTGGGCCTGCCGCTACCCGCTGCTCTCGGCATCTTCAGCGGCTTGGGTGACTTTGCCCGGCACGGCGATTCGGAAGCGATCTATTCCTTGCGGGGCTTTGCAGGACATCTGGATCCACCGGAGCCGGAAACTCGCGACCGGGATTATTTAGCCGGCACCGACCCACGGGATCCGGTGCTCTCGCCGATCTTCAGTGACCTGCATGGATTGCCGCCCACGCTGTTCGTCACCAGCGGCCGCGATCTGCTGCTCTCGGGCACCGTGAACCTGCACCGCGCCTACCTGAACGCCGGCGTGGATGCGCGGCTGGTGGTTTTTGACGCTTTGGCGCATGCCTTCTGGTACGACTCCACGCTGCCTGAGGCAATCGAGGCCAATCACATGATGGCGGACTTCTTCGTCCAGCAGTTACGAAAATAAGCGGGAAATCTTAAGTAAGCAGCGCGCCAATCTTCTTAGTCGCTGTCGGGAACTTACCAATACCCGCGCCGACCACTTCATCGGCCACCGTCACATACACATCGGCCACCGTCCCGGTAATGCGCGTGTGAGCGCCTTTGGCCAGCCTCTTGCTCCCTCCGGCCACCAACATCGCCAAGCCGCTGTTTTTATGCGGATTGGCCTCGGCATGTTCGTGCACGTAAATCAGGCTGGTGTGGTCGAACAGCGTGCCATCGCCTTCAGGAACCGATTCTAGCTTGGCGACCAGATACGCAAACTCCTCCACGTGCCACCGGCAAATGTCGCGCAGCACGTGGATGCCGTCCGTTCCGTCCGCACCGGCCATCTTGTCCGGCGAGTGTGTGTAATCATGATGCCGCGCCGAGGTATAGCCAAGCCACGGAAAGCGCGTAAGGCTCTGGCATTTCGTCAATGACGCATCGCCGGCTCCTGTCACCAGAAGGTTGCTCCGTAAACTCTAGGAAGGAAGAGGCGAGAGACACAATCCCCTAACGTTCCGTTAGGCACTTCGTGGCGTCGCTTTTCAGCGCGCGAACAGTGATCCAGAAGAGGCGTTGGCGCGCCTTTGAGACTATGCTGGCGAATAAATGGCGAAGCTGCTACGCTGAAACAAAATACATGGCATTTTGTAACTGATCTGAACTCGTACGGCCACGGACAAGTTTTTCGAGGAATCGCGGGAGCAGTCCGCCGTGAAAACAGCCATAGTTTCCAAATATTTTTGGAGCTGGTCAAAGATCATCATGCCGCAAGCCAGAGAGAACAAGATCGCATACCTCGACCTGTTCGCGGGACCAGGCCGCTACGAGGACGGTACCAAATCGACGCCCCTGATTATCTTGGAGAAAGCAATTCAAGACCAGCAGATGAGCCAAATGCTTGTCACGGTTTTCAACGACAAGGACAGTAACAACGCCCAGGCCCTTCAAAAGGCAATAGACGCGATTCCTGAGATTGAAAAACTCAAGTTCAAGCCCGAGGTGAGGAATAAAGAGGTCGGGTCCGAGATGGTGAAGGAGTTTTCTTCGGTTGAGCTCGTGCCAACGCTGTTTTTCGTTGATCCGTGGGGGTACAAAGGCTTGTCGCTTCAACTCGTCAACTCCGTATTGAAAGATTGGGGCTGCGATTGCATCTTCTTCTTCAATTACAATCGCATCAACATGGGACTGACTAACCCCGTGGTTCACGAACATATGGCAGCTCTATTCGGCGAGGGCCTGCGACAGAAGCTTGAGACGCTTTCACCGGACGACCGCGAGAGTTGCATCGTTGAGGAGCTTTGCGATGCGCTCGGCGCAAACCAAGGCCGATTCGTCCTGCCTTTCGGGTTTAAGAACGACAGCGGCAGTCGAACTAGCCATCATTTGATCTTTGTGAGCAAGCATCCACTTGGCTACGGCATCATGAAGGAAATCATGGCGAAGGAGAGCTCCTTGGACGAACAGGGTGTTCCGAGCTTCCAATACAGTCCCGCGGACAAGCGGTTTCCGCTCCTATTCGAATTGAACCGTCCTTTGGACGACCTTGGAGAAATGTTGCTCGCGCAATTTGCTGGACAGACGCTATCGATGAAGAATATCTACGAGAAGCATAACGTCGGGCGTCGTTTCATCGCGAAGAACTACAAGGATGCACTGAAGAACTTGGAGGAGAATAAATCGATCTCGTGCAATCCGCCCAGATCCAAGCGCAGGAAAGATTCATTTGGTGACAATGTCGTGGTGACATTCCCATCGAGAGGAAAACGATAATGGCACAATCAACCATCGAGTGGACCGACGCTACGTGGAACCCGGTAACCGGATGTACGAAGATCAGCCCGGGCTGTAAACATTGTTATGCCGAGCGAATGGCCAAACGGCTCAAGATGATGGGCCAGGTGAACTATCGGAACGGATTCGAGATCACTCTCCAGCCGCACATGCTTGAGTTGCCATTGAAGTGGAAAGCGCCGAAGCGCATTTTCGTCAATTCAATGAGCGACCTGTTTCACACCGATGTTCCGTTCTCTTACATCCAAGAGGTCTTCGCAGTGATGCGAAAGGCGCATTGGCATCAGTATCAGGTACTGACGAAGCGATCTGAGCGGCTGCTTGAACTTAGTCCCCGGCTGGAATGGGCGCCCCACATTTGGATGGGCGTCAGCGTCGAGAACAAGAACTACGTCGCACGCATTGACGACCTGAGGAAGACGAGCGCCCACGTGAAATTTCTTTCGCTGGAGCCGCTCCTTGGCCCCCTTCACGGGTTGAATCTATGTGGAATGGACTGGGCCATTGTGGGCGGCGAATCCGGACCAGGAGCGCGGCCCGTCGATCCTTCATGGGTGACCGACATACGCAATCAATGCGTCCGCGCCGGAGTGGCGTTCTTTTTTAAGCAATGGGGCGGCGTTCAAAAGAAAAGGACGGGACGGCAATTGGAAGGTCGCACTTGGGACGAAATGCCTCAGTTTGCGGTCATATCGTGAACTTACAGATTTGGGTGAATCGCGAGGCTCTTGCGTGAGGGTGGAAGCAAGGTGCGAATTGTTACAGGAAATCTTACGTCAGCAGCGGCCCAATCTTCTTAGTCGCTGTCGGGAACTTACCAATCCCTGCGCCTACCACTTCATCAGCCACCGTCACATACACATCGGCGACCGTTCCGGTAATGCGCGTGTGAGCGCCTTTGGCCAGCCTCTTGCTCCCTCCGGCCACCAGCATCGCCAGGCCGCTGTTCTTATGCGGATTGGCCTCGGCATGTTCGTGAACGTAAATCAGGCTGGTGTGGTCGAAGAGCGTGCCATCGCCCTCGGGAATTGATTCGAGCTTGGCGACCAGATACGCGAACTCCTCTACGTGCCAGCGGCAAATGTCGCGCAGCACGTGGATGCCGTCCGTTCCGTCCGCACCGGCCATCTTGTCCGGCGAGTGCGTGTAGTCATGATGCCGCGCCGAGGTGTAGCCGAGCCACGGGAAGCGCGTAAGGCTCTGGCATTTCGTCAACATATAAGAAGCCACGCGCGTCTGACGCATCTTGAATGCCTGCACCAGCAGGTCACTCTGCAATTTCGCGATGCGCGGCCAATCCTTCATATCGCCGTCGAAGTCCGGCGGATCAACCTGTGCGTACTGAGGAGGGAGCCCCGCAATGGCGCGCTCCAAATCGCGGATGCTCGACAGATGCTCGTCCACGCGGGCCTTGTCGTCGGTTGGCAGCGACTTCTCCAGCGTCACAGCGTCCGCGCGCACCGCATCCAGAATGCTGCGCTTGCGATTCACCCAGCCTTCTTCGCGCGCACCAAACAAGCGGTCAAACAGCCGGTGCGGAATCATCTCAGGCGGCAGCGCCCGCTCGTATCCCGCCCAGCTCATGTTGCGCTGCATGCTCTCGCCGAACGATTCCTGCGCCACGCCAATCTGCAGCGAGCGGAAGCGCGAATCGCCGCCGATCTTCGCCGCAATAATCTGATCAATGGACGGCCCGCTTGGCCCGCGGCCAGTGAAATCCAGGCCGGTCATCAAACCGCTCATGGAGTTGGTATGGCCGTTCCCTTTGCCGCTGGCGGCTGCATTGTCCACGCCGCTCAGCACGTGCACGTCTTTGCGCCAGGCGGCCAGCGGAGAAAGGCACGGAGTCAGTTCGTAGTCGCTGCCTTCTTCGGTCGGAATCCAGTAGCGTTCCGGAATGCCGTTCCCGTTGAACCACAGAACAAATCGGGATTCGATCGGCTTCTCCACCAGCGCGGCACTCGCGGGCGCCGACTGGGCATAAGCGGTCCCCGTGGAATTGAACATCGACACCAGCGGCGGAATGCCGATGGCGATCCGCGCTCCGGCCGCGGTGAGTCCCTTCAGTAGCGCCCTGCGGGACGTTCTAGTGCGATTGGTGATTATTTGCGACATCCGGCCTCGGCCTCTCCTGGGGAAATTCTCTCAACAGCACTACTGACAATATTAACTCTTTGAAGCGGTAGCCGGAAGTGCGAAAGTCGTCAGTGACGGCCCGGATCAGGGGACGGTCCGCCGGTGTATCGCTTCTTCCGGCCTGAAACCGGAAATACTGCTTCGCGATGCACTCCTGGCATTGGGAACTCTTGGCCAGCACCGCGCCCAACTGTTGCGGCGACGAAAACTCCGAATTCGGAATGCCGGCGACGAACGCATTCGTGTTCAGGGGCAGCGTGATGATGCGCTTCTCTACGGGATGTTTTCCATCTTCGTCTTCGTCCTCATCCGATTTCTTGCGGAATTCCAGGACCATCTGTTCTCTGCGCGCCCCCACCGCGTCGAACTTCTCAAGCCCGAATCCCACCGCATCCATCAGCGTGTGGCAAGTGGCGCAGGAGGCGCTGGTAGTGTGTTCCGACATCCGGTCGCGATTGGTCTGGGGCTTGGCCTCCGTCACTGGCGGCAGATTCGTGTTCACGCCCGGAGGCGGATCCGGCACATGCTGGCACAGGAATTGCTCCCGTACAAAGAGGCCGCGCGCCGTGGGCGATGAATCCTCCGGTTTCGCCGTCAATGCCAGAAACAAACCTTGTCCTAAAATCCCCGCGCGTTCCGAGTTCGCCGGAAATGCCACGCGCTCGAAATCCCTGGCGGGCGCCGGTACGCCATAGATCCGCGCCAGTTCCGGACTGACGTAGCCGTAGTTGGCCGTGAAAAGACCCATGAAGTTGCCGTCGTTCCATACCAGGTCGGAAACAAACGTGCGCGCCTCGGTGATCATGGCGTTGGCTGTTTCGCGCGTGAAATAGGGGAACTTGCGGCGGTCTTTGCTGGCTGTCGTCAACCGGTCGAATCGAAGCCACTGGCTGACAAATTCATCCAACGATTCGCGAGCCCGCGGGTCCGCGAGCATGCGCCGAACCTGCTTTTCAACGCCCGCTCGAGTGGCCAGCTCGCCACGTTCAGCAGCGGCGAAAAGCTCGGCATCGGGCATGGTGTCCCAAACCGAATACGAAAGGCGGCTGGCGGTGGCCCACGCCTTCAATTTCGGGTCGGATGCGCGGTTGATCCAAAAGAGGAAGTTCGGCGACTGCAGCATCGCCTCCACCACTAGCTGCGCGCCTTTCAGGAAATCCGGTTCTTGCGCCAGCATGGATTCGTAGCGCTGCTGCTCCGCGGGCGCGAGCGGCCGCCGGAATGCTTTCCTTCCGAACTCCCGCACAAACTGCTTGCCACACTCACGCGATGGCTTACAGGAAATCAGCCCATGCGTATCGCCACCGCGAAAGGCCGACCGCGCCACCTTCTCCGCGGCGTTGCTATAAGCTTCCTCGAGCAGCGGGGAAAGGCTCTGCCCACGGGACTGGTTCAAGAATCCGTTAACGAAGTCCTCGGGCGGAAAATTTGCCGCCGGTGCTGTCTGGTCGCCCAGTAAATCGCGCACCGTGTGGTTGTATTGGCTGTGTGTCAGGCGCCGCAGTTCGGCATCCTCCGCCGCACCCGCACCTTCACCTTCGAGTTCCCGATACTTCAGGGCGACGGCGAGCTCGGCGCCCGATAATTGCGCCAGCTTCTGAATCCACGCTTTCAATACGGCCTCTTCCGGGCTGTTCTGCTTAATGCGCTCGCCGCCGGTATGCTGCATCCGCGCGGTCGGCTTGCGGAGTAAAAGCGACGCATCCGGATTTTGGCGGTCCACCAAGACGACCAGCGAATTTCCAAACGCGGCGATCTTTGCCGCATCCGCATCAGCCTCGGGAAAATGCAGACGAGTGGCCGAAGCCACGCCATCGGCGTTGTGGCAGGCGCGACAGTTGGCCTTCTCGAGAATCGGGAAAAGCGTGGTCTGGAAATCGCCGCTCTGCGCCCACAGCGCGCCGCCCGCCAAAACGAACACAATCATCCGATTCAACACGAAAGTCTCCATCGCGCCGTGGTGGGACGCAAATGTGGAGCCCTTCGAGACCGTAACCGAACCGCGACCGGCAGGGAGCGATACCACGAGTGCGTTAGTTCCGCGTTCGGTGGTAGCGCTTCTAAGGAACCCGCGCAAAACGGAGCACGGCGCGAGTCAGTTCCTGGTGCGTTTGGTGGCGCGCGCCGCGCGCTTTGCGCTTCCTGCCGGTCGCGGCTCAGTTTTTCATGCATGGGCACTTCCATCGATCCCGGCGGTTTTTTTCAGCCACACCGCTCGTCCTTGTAGAATAACAGGTGAATGCGCCATTTCATTGCGGCACTCCTCTTTTTTGCAGCCGCCGCCCAGGCAGCCACCGAACGCGAAGTCGCCGAGTGGGTGCTTCGCTGGGAAGGCAGTTTGATCCTGGAGGGGTCGAACACGCCCATCCGCGATGTCTTTCAATTGCCGGCCGGCGACTTCCACATCGCCTCCATCGATCTCTCCGCCACCGTCATGCACCCGGTCGAGCTCCGCAAACTCGAAGGTCTAACGCATCTGCGGCAGCTTTATCTGCCGGGCAAAATCTGGAACCCGGGCGGAGGCAACGAAGACAAAACGGGTGTGTTTGAAGCGCTCGCCTCGCTGACATCGGTGGAGCGCCTGGCCTTCAGCTGGCATTTCAATTCGAATATTCATGTCGGCGACAAAGACATCGACAAGCTCGCCCCCTGGTCCGGCCTAAAACAACTCCGCTGCGCGCAATGCGGCCTCGCCAAACCCAAGTTGTCGGTATTCTCCGAACTGCGCGATCTCGATCTCAGCGACAATCCATTTACCGATGAAGGCATGGCTTCGCTCGCCGGGCTTCGGAACTTGAAACATCTCATTTTGCGGAACACGCTGATCACCGACGACGGCCTCAAATATCTCGAGAATCTCACCGCTCTCGAAGAACTGGATCTGTCCGGGACTCGCATCACCGGCCGCGGCCTTGAGCATCTCCGTAACTTGAAATCGCTTCAGAGCTTGAATCTGCTGGGCGCGCAGGTGCCTGATGAATCCATGGACATCCTGGCCGGCATGAAATCGCTGGAGGTGCTGAATCTCTACCGGACGCTGGTGACGAACTCCGGCCTGGCCAGTCTGCAGGCTCTGAAAAACCTCACCGACGTGGATGTCCGCTACAGCCGTGTCACCACCAATGGTGTGGAAGCGCTACGCGCTGCGCTGCCCGCGGTCAAGGTCCGTTTCGATGGAGCCGATCTTTTGAAAACGCCACGCGAGGGGGCCGCGAAGCCCGCCGATTCCTCTCCTAAGGCCATTGCCAAGTGGGTTCGCCTGATGGGCGGAAGCGCTGAGTTGGTGGATGGCCACCTTACATCCATTAACCTGGCTTCCACCTCCTTGAGCGATGCGCAGCTCGCCTTTCTCGAAAATCTCCCGGACCTCCAAAAGCTTGAGCTCCAAGTAACGCAAGTCTCCGATCTGGGCCTCAACTCCGTCCAGCGGCTCACCGGTCTTCGCGAACTCAATCTCAGCAACACCACCGTCTCGTCAACGGGCCTCGGGAAGCTCGCGGCGTTAGGCCATCTCGAAACTCTTAAAGTCGCCGGGACGCTGGTAGACGGAGCGGGCCTGGCCCAGTTAAAAGGGCTAGCGGAATTGCGCGATCTCGATCTCGCCGGCTCCCATGTCGCCGATCGCGGTCTTGAAAACATCGCCTTGCTCACCGGCCTGCGCACTCTGCGGCTCCGCTTTCTGGACATCACCGACGCTGGTTTAGGCGGCCTCGCGAAACTCGACAAACTTGAAAGCCTGGATCTCAGCAGCACCGAAATCACCGACGCCGGCCTAAAACAAATCGCCGCCCTCACCAATTTGCGCGAACTTTATTTGAACTACACCGGCATCGGCAATGTCGGCCTCGCGGCGTTGAAACCTTTGCAGCAACTCCAGCGCCTGGAACTCATTCACACGCACGCCAATGACGAGGGCATCGCTTCAGTAGCCGGCTTGCAGAACTTACGCATTGCCAAGCTCGACTACATGACGCTGGACGATCAGGCCATTGCGGTTCTCAAGGGTCTTCCCCGGCTGCGTGAGTTGAGCCTGGATAATACCGGCATCACCGATCAGGGCGCCCAAAGCTTGCGCTCTATGACTGAGCTGCGCTCGCTCAACATCTATCACACGCTGGTCACGGAGAACGCCATGCTTGCGCTCAAAACCGCTCTGCCCGAGTGTCAAATCATATTCGATCGCGATTCAGCTTTGCCCAACCGGAGAATCCGCCAATGAAAACCCTATGGTTCGCCCTGCTCCTAGCGGCTGTTTCAGCCTGCGGAGAAACTGCATCGAGCGACGACACTCAATGGATCACGGAGCTCGGCGGCAGCGTGGCGCGCAACGCGCAAGGGCAGGTTACAGGTGTAAATCTGCGCGGGACCTGGGTCACCGATACCGACCTGCGCCGCTTGAATCGCTATCCCGCTTTGAGTGTCTTGGATCTTTCCCTCACCCACATCACCGACGGCGGCATGCAAGAGATCAAGAACCTGCGCGGCATTACCGATTTCAATCTCTATTTCGCCGAGTACGTCACCGATGAAGGTGTGGCCGCCATCAAAGATTGGAAAAATCTCAAGCGCCTCAACCTGCACGGCACCAAGGCGGGCGACACCGCGCTAGAACATATTGCCGGACTCACCTTACTCGAATGGCTGGATGTCGGCGCCACTTTAATGACCGACGTCGGCCTGGAACGGCTCACCAGCCTGACGAACCTCAGGTCATTGACCATGGGCGGCAACGAACTGGGCGACGCCGGAATGCAAGCACTCCGCCAGATGCCGAATTTAACTTACCTCGATCTGAGCGGCCGGCAGGGCAACGACAAAAACGTCTGGAGTATCGCCATGTCCAACACCGGACTGCAAGCCGTTCTCACGCTAAAGAACCTGCGCGAACTGCGCTTCGCTTGCGTAACGACGTCGGTGGGAATCGAGGGCTCGAAGCTGGGAGAAGTAAGCACTCTCAGCGTCACCGAGAAATGGTTGGAGCAACTGCAAT
>JBEKJJ010000113.1:0-21471 GCA_050011295.1 Bryobacteraceae bacterium | reverse complement strand
TACGTCGTCGCCGAAGTGAACCACCAGATGCCGCGCACCTTCGGCGATAGCTTCCTGCACGTCAGCCAGGTTTCGGCCATGGTGGAAACGGACCGTCCGCTGCTCGAGCTTCCCTCCGAAGACCCCACGCCGGTGCAGAATCGCATCGCCGCTCAAGTTGCCTCGCTGATTCCCGACGGCGCCGTGCTCCAAACCGGTATCGGCGGCATTCCCGATGCCGTGCTCAGACACCTGCGCGATCGGCAAGCCATCGGAGTCCACAGCGAAATGTGTTCCGACGGCGTGATCGATCTTTTCGAATCCGGCGCCCTCACCGGCGAGCGCAAAAACATTCATCGCGGCAAAATCGTGGTCGGATTCGTCCTCGGCACCCAACGCCTGTTCAAGTACATCCACGAGAACCCGCTGTTCGAGATGCATCCGACATCCTATACAAATGATCCGTTTGTGATCGCCCAGCACGACCGCATGATCGCCATCAATTCCGCCATTCAAGTGGATCTCACCGGCCAGGTATGCGCCGATTCCATCGGCATCAAGCCCTATAGCGGATTCGGCGGGCAGGTGGATTTCGTGCGCGGCGCGGCTCGCTCCAAAGGCGGCAAGCCCATCATCGCGCTGCCATCCACGGCCAAGAACGGAACTATTTCGCGCATCGTGCCCATACTCGATCCAGGATCGGGCGTAGTAACCTCGCGGGGCGATGTGCATTACGTCATCACCGAATACGGAATCGCGTATCTTCACGGCAAGAGCCTGCGCCAACGTGCCGAAGCCCTGATCGCGATCGCGCATCCGAAATTCCAAGACGAGTTAGTCACTTTTGCCGAACGTGGGGCAGGCGCTTTCGCCTGCCAACCCAGCTAAGGAGGAATCATGCCAGATAAAGGTTCCGTCGCCACGAATTCAGAGGAATGCAAAGGGTGCGGACTATGCGTGGTAGCCTGCACGCCCGGCGTCCTCCGGCTGTCTGAAAAACTAAATCGCTACGGTTACCATGTGGCCGTCTATAGTGGACACGGCTGCAGCGGCTGTGGCCTGTGTTTCTACGCGTGTCCCGAGCCCGGCGCCATCACAGTATATAAGCGCGCCGTTTCCGAGCCACGACCGGGAGGGAGTGCCTTATGCCTAAACAACTAATGAAAGGAAATGAAGCAGTCCTGCGCGGAGCCATCCTAGCCGGATGCCGCGCCTTCTACAGTTATCCCATCACCCCGGCGAGCGAGATCGGAGAAACTGCCGCCCTGCTGCTACCGCAAATCGGCGGAACATTTCTGCAATCGGAAAGCGAAACAGCAGCCGTGAACATGCTCTATGGCGCTGCCTCCACCGGCATCCGATGCATGACGGCATCCAGCGGCCCCGGCATCAGCCTCATGCAGGAAGGCCTCAGCTATCTCGCGGGCGCCGAGCTGCCTTGCGTCATCGCCGACATTACGCGCGGCGGTCCAGGTCTCGGCAACATCGCCGCCGAACAGAGTGACTATTTTCAAGTGGTAAAAGGCGGCGGCCACGGCTGCTACCGGACTCTCGTGCTGGCGCCCGATTCTGTGCAGGAAATGTGCGATCTCACCATGCTCGCTTTCGATCTGGCCGACAAATACTGCAACCCGGTATTCGTCCTCGCCGACGGATTTATCGGCCAGATGATGGAGCCTGTTGAATTCCCCGAGCGAGCTATTCTGCCGAAGCCGCCCGCATGGGCCGTGCGCGGAAATGCGGAAACACGCCAGAACGTGATCACTTCGATTTTCCTCGAACCTGACGCCCTGGAGCGCCATGTTATGAAGCTGCACGCAAAATACGAACAGGCCGAGCGCGAAGAAACCCGCTACGAAGCTGTCCAAACCGAGGATGCCGACGTGGTTCTGGTGGGCTATGGCATCAGCGCCCGCATTCTGAAATCGGTGGTCGAGCTCGGACGCGCGCAAGGATTGCGCCTTGGTCTGCTGCGCCCCATCACGCTGTATCCATTTCCGACCGATGCGATTCGATCGCTCGCAGCAACCGCGTCGGCGTTCTTGACAGTGGAGCTTTCCACCGGCCAGATGATCGAAGATGTCCGGCTCGCAGTGGAAGGCCGCCGCCCGGTCGAATTCTACGGACGCACCGGCGGCAATGTCCCATCTGCTGAAGATGTTCTGGCCGTGGTCCGCAACATCCTTAAACGCGTACCGCGCGAAATGGAGGGTGTGGCCCATGTCTGACTTCGAAATTCTCCACCAGAAAGCGCGCAGCTTCTACGCAACCTTCGAACGCAAAGCGGAGTTGCAACACCAGACGCACTATTGCCCGGGCTGCGGTCACGGCATTGCGCACAAACTGATCGCTCGAGCGATCGACGAATTGGGTATCCAGGATCGCACCGTGCTGATCAGCCCAGTGGGCTGCTCGGTATTTGCTTATTACTATTTCGATGTTGGCAACGTACAAGTGGCGCACGGGCGCGCTCCCGCGGCCGCCACGGCAGTGAAGCGATCGCTCCCGAATAGCATCGTTCTCAGCTATCAAGGCGACGGCGATCTGGCGGCCATCGGTACCGCCGAGATTCTGCACGCTGCCAATCGCGGCGAGCCCATCACGGTTTTTTTCATTAACAACGCCATCTATGGCATGACTGGTGGACAGATTGCGCCAACCACTCCCTTGGAATCAAAAACCATCACTTCGCCGTTCGGACGCAGCGTCTGGAACGAAGGCTATCCCTTGCATGTTTCCGAAGTCCTGGCGTCGCTCGAAGCGCCCGTTTATATCGAACGCGTCGCGCTCGGCAACAACAAAATGATTGTCCGGGCCGGCCGCGCCATCAAGAAAGCCATCGAAAATCAGATCAACGGCCTGGGATTTTCCTTCATCGAGATTCTTTCGCCGTGTCCCACAATCTGGAAGATGCAGCCGCAGGACGCGCAGGCTTGGGTTCGCGATGAGTTGACCAAAATTTATCCGCTCGGCATTCTCCGCGACAAAACCGCCGAAGCGCAGCCTCGTCCCGCGCCGCTTGAGGCGCCGGCTCTTGAAGAAGTTCCCAAGATTTTGGGATGCGAAGCCGCGCGCTCTGTCGACGTCACGGCCCGGCCGTCCGCCAAGGATTTCCGCATCAAGATCGCCGGATTCGGCGGACAAGGCGTTCTCATTCTGGGCGAAATTCTGGCGGAAGCGGGTCTCGATGCCGGACTCCAAGTATCCTGGCTGCCTTCCTACGGCCCGGAGATGCGTTCCGGCACATCCAACTGCCAGGTTCGCCTCCGAAGCCAGCCCATCGATTCACCGCTAGTAAATCGTCCCAACGTTCTGATGGCCCTGAACGAACCATCGCTCCACAAATTTCTATCGGCCGTAGAGCCCGGCGGTTGGGTGCTGTACAACGGCGAGAATTTACCGGCCGGCATACCGCGTCACGACGTGAACTTCATCGTCCGGCCCTTCACGCAATTGGGCGATCAACTGGGTGATGCCCGCGCCGGCAATATGATCATGCTGGGAGCGCTGCTCAAAGCCACCGGCCTCATCGAAGAAAAATGGATCGACGGCGCAATGCACCGTCTGGTGAAATCTGAGCGCTGGCTCGCACTCGACCGCAAAGCGCTGGCACTCGGCCAGGAGGAAATACTCAAATGAAAACCGAAGCTCCAGATCCCAATACAATTGTTTGGTTCAACGAGAAGTTTGTCCCACTAGGTGAGGCCAACGTCAATATCTTGACTCACGCGCTCAATTACGGCACGGGCGTTTTCGAAGGCATCCGCGGCTATTTTGAAGAAAAACAGCAGGATCTGTTTTTGGTTCGGCCGGTGGAACACTACGAGCGCTGGAAACGCAACGCCGGGATCTTGCGCATCGGCATTCCTCGAAGCGCGCAGGATCTCGCCGGCCTAACTGCCGAACTGTGCCGCCGCAATGGATTCCGGTCGCACGTCTACGTCCGGCCGCTCGCATACAAATGTTCGGCGCGGATCGGCGTGGCTCCCGATGAGTACGACGCGTATGCAATCGTCGTAGTACCGTTCGGCGATTATTTCGACAGCGTTCGTGGTCTCAAAGCCGGCGTGGTTTCGTGGCGCCGGATTGAAGACACCGCGATTCCCAGCCGCGCCAAAATCTGCGGCGCCTACGTTAACAGCGTGCTCGCCACCGATGAAGCGCGCCATAACGGCCACGATGAGGCGATTTTCCTGACCGAGGAGGGTCACGTTTCGGAAGGCGCAACTTGCAATCTTTTCATTTTTCGCAACGGCAAATTAGTCACGCCGCCATCCACCGACAATATTCTGGAAGGCATCACGCGTGCCAGCGTTATCGAATTGGCGCGCAATGAAATGAAGCTGGAAGTTGTCGAGCGTTCCATCAGCCGCAGTGAGCTTTACGTTTCGGACGAAATATTCTTCACCGGCACTGCGGTTGAAATCGCACCGATCGTCGCCGTGGATCATCGGTCCGTGGGGGATGGCAAAGTGGGCCCGGTGGAGATCGAATTACGGCGCCTCTACGTGGAAGCAACCCGCGGCCGATTGCCGATCTATCGCCGATGGATCTGGCCGGTTTACAACACCAACGCTGCCGATAAAGCTGCCTGAAGAGTTCCACATTTCCAACTGTCCGATCACCGCGTCGAGCAGCGCTGGAAGCGCGTCGCGCACGGGCGCGGTCAGCTCGGCGCTCCATTCGGTTGACAAAGGTTGGATGCCGATCACGACTACTTGTTCGGGCGATTCTTCCAGCAGTTTTAGCGCGATCATCAAATCCGCAAACCCGAGCTGATGGACGCTCGGCTTGCCTGGTAAGCCTTCCAGCGCGTCGCTTTCGAAACGCATCAAAGTGCCTGGAAGCTGGCCGGCATCAACGGCATCGATCACCAGTAATCTTTGGAATCCCGAAATGTGCGAGGCCAGGCTCAGCCCCTGCGTGCCGCCGTCGAGAAGCATGATGTCTGGAGCTACGCGCGGATCGCGCTTCAAATGTTGGATCGCGTGGATCCCCACGCCGTCGTCGGAGTGCACCAGATTTCCGAGCCCCAAGACCGCGATCATGCTTGTTCTTCCACGGCCTGTTTCTCTTCCTCTTCCAGTTCATGAGAGGGAATCAGTTTATAGCCGGTGAAAATACTGTCGATCAAACCGCGTTTTTCGCAGCGGGATATCAGCATCGCCAAATGCACATGGAAGATTCCGAATGCGAGGAAAACGAATAGCAGGAAAAAGTGGATCAGGCGCAGATTCGGAAAGCTGACCACGCGCGGGATCCAATTCACCAGCGGACCGAGCAGGGGGCTGTGCCGCAGCCAGTTGAACATGACGAGTCCCGTAACGATCTCAACCGCGACCAGAAGGTACAGAACCAGATAGGAGAACGCGGCCATCGGATTGTGGCCCACTTTCGAGATGGGAGTCGGCCGGAGAAATGCGTAGAACTTCGTCACTTCCAGCATTTCCTTGAACTGTCGCTTGCGAAATGGTACGTACTGCCTCCAATTCGACCAACGGTTCCCTGCAAAGAACATATAGAGCCGCAACAGGAAGAGCGCGATGAACAGCATCCCGAAGGCTTCGTGAACGAAACGGAACCAGCCCATGAGGAATGGGAATCGCACTTGACCTACGATGAACGGGCTGTGGATGTAGTAGCCGGTGAAGGACAGCACCACAATCGAAATCACCATCCCCCAGTGGAACAGCCGCATCGGATATTGCCAGACGTATACGGCGACAGTGGGTCCCATCCCGAGCAGCGGATGCCGCGCGTCGGCGATGCCAGGCACTTCGATGTGCGGGTGTGAGTTAGATGTTAGTTGCATACCGTAAACTTGCGGCCCTTGGCGTCGAGGACATGCACCGCGCAGGCGATGCACGGATCGAAGGAATGGATGGTACGCAGGATTTCGAGCGGCCGATTGGGATCGGCAACGGGTGTACCCACTAGCGATGCCTCGTACGCGCCGCGTTGGCCGCTGGCGTCGCGCGGTCCGGCGTTCCATGTGGTGGGAACCACAGCTTGATAATTCTTGATGGAGCGGCCATCAATATCTACCCAATGGCCGAGCGAACCGCGCGGTGCTTCGTGCCATCCGAAACCGGCCGCGGATTTGGGCCACGTGGCCGGATCCCAATGCACGGGATTGAAAATCGCCACTTGGCCGTGTTCCATATTCATGGAAAGTTCCTCGACCCAGGTCTCCAGATAGCGAACCATGATGAGCGATTCGATGGCGCGCGCGGCGATGCGGCCGAGCGTCGAAAACAGCACCGCGGGTGGTGCATTCAGCTTTTTCAGAACTCCGTCGATGGCCGCCTTGATATCCGGCTGGCCGGAAACGTAGCCGACCACCAGACGCGCCAGTGGTCCCACTTCCATGGGCAGGCCGTCGTAACGCGGCGTCTTCAGCCAGGAATATTTTTTCTCGACGTCCAGATAGTCATAGGGCGGCTTCGGCCCCGAATACTTCGGATTGGTCTCTCCTTGAGAAGGATGTTTCGCATCGCCGCCGGAGTATTCGTACCAGGAATGATGCACCGATTCGGTGATCTTGGCCGGATCCACGGGATGGACCTGGGTTAAATCGCGGCCGAGCACGATGCCGCGCGGAAACAGGAACGTGCTGGGATCCTTCTGGTTGCCGGAAGAGTAATCGCCGTAGGATAGGAAATTCCCCACGCCTTCTCCACGCGTGAACCAATCCTTATACAAAGGAGCGATGGCGAGGACATCTGGAACATAAACCTGTTCGACGAATTTCCGTGCCCCTTTCACCAGTTCTCGCAAAAATGTGATGCGTTCGGGATTCACTACGGCAAATGGCTCATTGGCATCCATCGCCGTGGTCATGCCGCCCACCAGAAACGTTTGTGGATGCGGATTCTTCCCGCCCAGCACGGCGTGCAGGCGGATGAAATCCTTTTGCCAGGCCAGGGCTTCCAGGTAATGCGCCACGGCTAACAAATTCACTTCCGGCGGCAACTGATAAGCCGGATGTCCCCAGTAGCCGCTAGCGAAAAGGCTCAACTGGCCGCTATCGACCACGCCTTTTACGCGCTGCTGGACGCCTTTGAAATAAGTGGTGCTCGATTTTTCGTAATCCGAGATGGACTGCGCGATGGATGAGGTTTTGGCGGGATCGGCCTTCAGCGCCGAAGCCACATCCACCCAATCCAACGCATGCAGATGGTAGAAATGGACCACGTGGTCCTGCACCATCTGTGCACCTGCAATCAGGTTGCGCACGATGCGCGCGTTGTCGGGCACGTCGACGCCGAGGGCATTTTCAACGGCGCGGACGCTCGCGAGCGCGTGCACGATGGTGCAGACTCCGCAGATGCGCTGCGCCCAGATCCAGGCTTCGCGGGGATCGCGGCCCTGCAGGATGAGCTCGATGCCGCGAAACATGGTCCCGGCGCTCCAGGCGTCGGAGATCTTTCCGCCATCCACTTGCGCTTCGATCCGCAGGTGGCCTTCAATGCGCGTGACAGGATCTACTACGAGGCGCGACATAGTTATGCTCCCCCTCCTGCTTCCGCTTCAGGCGGTGGAGGTGCTTTCGGTGCGGGCTTGATCATACCGATCAGGCCGTGCGCAGTGACCCCGACAGCCGTGGCGCCCACCAGACCCAACCCGATGGATCCCGCGCTGGCCTCTACACCAAACCCGGGCACATTTGGCAGACGATCGTAGAAGGGCGACATGTGATCCCAGAAGCGCGGCGAGGCGCAGCCGATGCAGCCGTGACCGGCGCGGACCGGCCAACTGGTGTGATCATTCCACTGCACCACCGGACAATTGAAGGTGGCTTCCGGGCCCTTGCACCCCATTTTGTAGAGGCACCAGCCTTTGCGATGTCCCTCATCTCCCCATTCAGTGACAAAGCGGCCGGCGTCATAATGAGCGCGGCGCTCGCACTGATCGTGGATCACGCGTCCATAGGCGAATAGCGGCCGGTTGTATTGATCGAGCGCCGGCAAATCATGGAACGTCAGGTAATGCACCACTACAGCGGCGGTGTTGGCCGGATTGTGTGGACATCCCGCCATGTTGATCACTTTGATGCCTGGAATCGCTTCATGGACACCCAGCGCACCAGTCGGGTTGGGCTTCGAGCGCACCAACCCGCCATCAAACGCGCAGGCGCCGACGGCCATGGTAGCGGCGGCGTTGCGGCAGACACGATCGGCGATTTCCATAGCGGAGTGGCCGCCAATGGTGCAGTAGGCGCCGCCCTCCGCGGTTGGAATCGCGCCCTCCACTACTACCAGATACTTGCCTTTTTCCTCTTTGACGATGCGGTCTAACTGCTCGTTCGCGTGGCTGCCAGCGCCGGCCATAATTACCTCGTGGTATTCCCACGACAGCAAATCGAGGACAATATCGGCGACCTCAGGATGGCTCGACCGCAGCATGGATTCCGAACACCCCGTACAATCCTGAAACTGGAGCCAGACCAGCACCGGCTTTCTGACTTTGCCGACGGCGGCCATGGTTTGCGCCAGGTAGCGTTCCGGCATGGCCATGGTGGCCAACAGGGCGCTGCAGTATTTAGCCAATTGCCGTCGCGTAATGCCACGCCTTTGAAGCGCGGCCGAGATATCAAGTCCCGGAGAGAGCATGAACAACCTCCTGTGATGGTGCCGCCCTGACTTTCTTGCCGGCCCGATCAGCCAGCCAATTCATCCAATGACCAAGCCCTGCGCCAGTGGTGCAGGATGTCGCGATGATTTCAATGCGCGGATTAATACGGCGAGCGTTTTCGCGCGCCAAGTCCATACGGAAAGGAACGTGCCGAAGCAGATCTATTTTGTTGATGATCATCAACTCGGATCTGCGAAAAATTCCCGGATATTTCAGCGGCTTATCTTCGCCCTCCGTGACGCTGAGGACCACTACTTTGGCATCCTCGCCCAAGTCGTAGCTGGTGGGGCAGACCAGATTGCCGACATTTTCGATCAGCAGCAGCTCGAAGTTTTCCCAGTCGCCGAGATGATCGGCTACCATGCGGGCGTCCAGGTGGCAGGCGCCGCCGGTGGTGATCTGCCGCACCGGATAACCGTATCGCTGCAGCCGCTGGGCGTCGTTATCGGTCTGGATATCGCCGGTCAGAACAGCCGCGCGCGTGGAATGAGGAAGAAGTTTGAGCGTTTCTTCGAGCAGCGCGGTCTTGCCGGAGCCCGGAGAGCTGATAAAGTTCAAAGCCAACGCGCCGCTCGCATCCAGAGCGTCACGCAGGTGCGCCGCGATCTGGTTATTCACACTCAAAACGCTTTTCTCGATCGCGACTCGATTCATGTAAGCTCCATATAAGCGATCTCCAATTCATCGCCGCGTTTCCCGTTTTCGAGCTCCAGCGCTAGCGGGGCTGGTTCCGAACTCATCACGATGGCCTCGAAGCAAAATCGCAAGGACTCGGCATCCACGCCCGCGAATTCGCCGATTCGCACACTTACTTTCGACACGTTCATCCCGGGATAGCGCTCGCGCTCCCGTTGAACGGCTTCGAGGATGGAACAAGCAATGCCCATTTCATGCATACGAACGGCCTCCTCTGGGTCCACTCGGCTGACGGCGAATCCAATGTGGGCCAAGATGAAATCGCCGGCCAGAACCTCCGGGGTATACGCCAGATTCACGCGCTTTTCGACACCGCAGAAGTCCACTTGAGCCACGCGGAAGGCGGGATCGTCGCCCTCGATAGTCAAAACTCTTCCCGGAATCGCCAGGCACATAGCAAAATCTCGCGGATTTACTGCACATACTAGGCCGCCTGGAGTTAGGTGGGATAAGGGAAGGAATATTCTCGTTCTAACGGCAGTTTTGATGATTTTGCCCCAAAACGCCCATATCCGGTCGTGACCATATCCGGTCAAGCGACCAAATGCGGTCAAACAGAATGCGGTGACAGGATACTCGTTCCCCGATTTTTCGTGGGACGAGCCCGCCTTGTCCGGACAAGACAGAGTCTTGTCCCACGCGCTTCTATAATGGGCTTATGAAAACCGTTCAGATTCCCGCTCCAGGCGGAAAGTTTCAAATCGTTGACAGAGAAATTCCAACCCCGAAGCCGGACTGGGTTCGTATCCGTGTCCATGCGTGCGGGGTTTGCCATAGCGAGTCGCTGGCCGTAGAAGGGCAATGGCCGGGCTTGAAATATCCGCTCGTGCCTGGCCACGAAATCGCCGGGGTGATTGATGAGATCGGCTCCGAGGTTACCACTTGGAAAAAAGGCCAACGCGTGGGAGTGGGCTGGTATGGAGGACACTGCGGCGTTTGCATCGCCTGCCGCCGCGGCGATCTGATGAATTGCCACAACGGCAAAATTACCGGTTTCACGCATGACGGCGGATACTCGGAATACATGGTGTCGCCCGCGCAAGCGCTGGCGGCCATTCCGGACGGGCTATCTGATGAAGACGCCGCCCCTCTGATGTGCGCGGGAGTGACCACGTTTAATGCCCTTCGTCATGCTCACGCGCTGCCGGGTGACCTGGTGGCCATTGAAGCCATCGGCGGTCTAGGACATCTGGGCGTGCAATTCGCGAACAAGTTTGGATATCGCACCGTCGCCATAGCGCGTGGCGAGGAGACCAAGGATCTTGCTCTGAAACTGGGAGCGCATGCCTACATCGACTCCGACGCCACCAACGCCGCCGAAGAGCTGCAGAAGATGGGCGGAGCGAAAGCCATCCTCAGTACCGTGCCGAGCGGCAAGGCCATGTCTGGCATGATCGATGGTCTGGGCGACAACGGCAAGCTGATGGTGATCGGCGCGTCAGCGGACCCGATCGAGGTTACGCCCAATCAACTGATCCACAGCATGCGTTCCATCCAGGGCTGGGCCGCGGGTGTCGCGGCGGATTCCGAAGACACGCTGGGATTTTCCGCGCTCACCGGCGTTCGACCGATGATCGAGAAGTATCCGCTAGAGCAGGCGCAGCAAGCTTACGACCGAATGATGTCGGGACATGCGCGCTTCCGTGTGGTGCTGACGATGGGCAGCTGAAACAAAGGCGACAATCAAGTTGTCCCACCTCGATGTGGTAGCTGAATGACAGCGATCTCAGTTTATCGATCCTACCTTACGGAAGTGCTCATGCAGTATAAGGGCCGGCTGGGTGGTGGCTGTCTACTCCTAATCGCGGCTGGCCTGCTTGAGCGGTTCACATCTCATGCTGTTCCTTGGGCGGTCTACATATGGCTGCTGGTCGCCTCCTTCGTAGTTGCCTTGATCGTTCATGGCGCGAGCCAGCATAAGCGACTGATGCCAAGGATTGTGATTCGCAATTTGAGACACAGGGTATGGACGAGGAGCGCTGGCGGTAATGGCGTCGAGTACTGGTTTGAGGTGTTCAACCCGAGCAGTTCTAACTCGTTGGATCTTGTCCGGGCAGAGATGGTAAGTATCACCCCGGACCCATACGGGTACTTGCCGCTCCCTCTTCACGTCAAGCACGATCCTACCTATGAAAAGCGGGAGTTCTCAGTAGATCCAGGAGCTGTTGGAATGGTGGACCTTCTTACGGGGCCAGCAGATCACAAGAGCGGCCAGAAGGGCCTGATTATTCCACACACGATCAGTAAGGAGTGGGGACAAATGCCTCCTAGGGATTATGTTTTCACGGTTCGCGCCAGGGACGTGGCCCCTGAAGAAGCTCGATTCCGGGCATGGGTCGGGGAGGACGGCGCGCTAAAATGCGTTCAATTATGAATCCTCCAAGCACGCCATGGGGACACAAAATGTCCTGAAGGCCTTCGATCAAGCCGCGTTGTTACCAAAATAAAACATCGCGCTTTACGATTGGTCACTAACCCACAGCAGGAATTCCGGCTGATCTGGCAGATTCGAAAAAATAGGATTGGTGCTGAAAGGCACAAACGGAGACGGCGGGTTCACTCCAGTGGCCGGCGAGTATCCATAAATTTGGCTTGACAGCCGGCCGGCGACATAAAGGTTGCCGGATGAGTCGAAGGCGAGCCCCGACGGACCGAAGCCTGAAGGGAGATTCAATCCCAGATCCTTCAAGCTGAGCGTCACCGAGTTGGTGTATCCGGTGGGCGGCGTGGGATACGGCGGCGGTACTGGCACGCCTGAGAACTGAGTGGCAGTAGGAAGCGGAGGCAGATTCGCCGGCGGTGTTACGCAGTTTCCGTACAACACGGTTTTGCTTGTTGTCACGTAAAGCACGCCGTTTTGCTGAACGAGATGAACGGGGCCGGAGACCGGGGTGCTTCCCAACGGGACTCCCGTTGCAGGGTCGTACATACGAACGGCCGAGCCACCTTCATCGGCCACGTACAGCACGTTGTTGTAGCACACCACTCCGCGAACTGAGTTCTGAACTTTTTGTTTCGGCTTTTTCTTGGCCGCATCCCCTGGGGTCGCGGCCGGCTCTGCATCCGACGAGCTAAAGACCGGCGTCAATCCTCCCCACGTCGGATCCACCGTGATCTGTTGGGGAATCTCGGCGCCTACGATAGCCGTTGGTACGAATGTGGAAGTCAGGAATCCATTATTGGCGATCGGGCTTTTTGCGTTCTGTAGCGCGGTCTGCAAGGCGGCAAGGTACGCGGTCGCACCGGTTGGCGACGACGAAGTGTACGGCGTCTCGGAGGCGAGAATCGAAACGACATTCGAGTCCTGGTTGGGCACGTACCAGTATTCGACAGCCGGCGAGCCCACGCTGCGGAACGTACAATCGAACGGGTGCGTGATGGCCCCGACGCTGGGAGTGAAGACGCTCTGATAGGTGTACTGATACGGCTTGCTGCTGGGAGCGTAACAGACGATGTTGCTGGTACTTTTTCCTCCATTCACGACATAAAGAAAGCCGTTGGCGAGTAACATTCCTCGGAGTTCGGAAAGCTGCACGGAGGTGGAGGGCGTCAGCACATTCTGGATGGCTGGGTTTTTGGGATTCTGTTCATCATATCCGTAGATAGTGGCGATTGCTTCGTGGAAAGTGACGAAGAGCATAAGAAGATTAGATCACAACTCAAGTCGAACTTCGGCGCTTTGCGATAACATGGGAGGCCTCAAATGAACTCAACGACCGATAGTCAAACCGGGGCGACCCGGGAACCGAACCCCGCACTGATTTTTGACGGCGGCGCGCAATTGCCGGTGCAGTTCCGCGACACGGCTTCGATTTATGGCAAAGGAGCGCTGTCGCTCGAGAATCTTTCGGCTCTCAATATATCGGGCAGTTGCCAGTACAACGAAGCCCAGCTCGAAAATCTGGTCAAGAAGATTGGCACCGGCAAGTTTACTGTCTACCTGGTGGACCTGCGGCAGGAGTCGCACGTTTTCATAAATGGCATCCCGGTGAGCTGGTACGCCGTGAACGATTGGGCCAACGTCGGGCGTTCCTTGGAATGGATCCAAAACGACGAGACCCTGCATTTGATTCGCATGGTTGCGGCGCGCAGCATTGTGGTCAGCACGCTAGTGAAGGGAGAAGGTGGTCAGTTTTCGACGAAAGATCCGGTCACCGTCGAAGTGCAGGATGCGACCACGGAAATGGGCTTGGCCCACCAGCTCGGCATCGATTACATAAGGATACCGGTGAGCGATCATTGTCGCCCGACTGACGACATGGTGGATCGCTTCGTGACATTTGTACGTGGGCTGGAAGCAAATGCGTGGCTGCATTTCCACTGCCACGGAGGGGATGGACGCACAACAACGTTCATGACGCTCTACGATATGATCCGCAACGCCGGGAATCTGGCGCTCGAAGATATCACGGGCCGCCAATCGCTCATTGGCGAATATGATTTATTCAAAGGCAGCTCGGAAACTTACAAGCTCCGGACCGAGTTCATCGCAGCGTTCTATGCGTATGTTAAAGACGGCGGCTATGCGTCGATGAGTTGGACGGAATGGGCGAAGACGCATCCCCAGGCGGTCCCAGCTTCGGCGTAGAATCGTTCGCTCAGAGGCTGTTGGCAGGCGAAAGCGCCTGCCCCACCGTTCAAACCCACCAGGGCGCGGTCGGCTGATCGCGAATCACAATCGCGTTGAGGAATTCGGCGGCCTTGGTCAGCCCTTCGTCCGGCGACATGAGAGTATCTTCGTGCTCGATGGATAGCACGTAGTCGTAACCATACATCCGAAGGGTGGAAATGAATTCCTTCCACCATCCGAATGCATGTCCGTATCCGACGCTGCGGAAGATCCAACTGCGATTCCGCTCGTCGGTGTATTTCTTTGTGTCGAGGACGCCGGTCTTCGGGAGGTTGGAATCGTAAATCTGGGTGTCCTTGGCGTGTACGTGGAAGATTGAATCGCCCAACACGCGGATGGCTTTGATGGGATCGATGGCTTGCCAGAACATGTGGCTGGGATCGTAGTTGCATCCGATGCTTTTGCCGGCGATGCCGCGGAGCTTCAACAGCGTTTCGGGGCTATAGCAGACGAAGCCGGGATGCATCTCGATGGCGATCTTCACGCCGTGGTTTTTGGCGAACTCGGCTTGCCGGGTCCAATACGGAATCACTTTCTTTTCCCACTGCCAATCCAGGACGTCCAAGTATTCGGGCGGCCACGGGCAGGTGACCCAGTTCGGATATTTCGCCTTGTCGCTGTCGCCCGGGCAACCTGAAAAATCGATGACTACAGGTACGCCCAGTTTTTCCGCCAAGCGAATGGTCTTCTTGCTGGTATCCGCGTAGGCCTTGGCGACGGCCTTATTGGGATGCAAGGGATTGCCGTGACAACTGAGCGCGCTGATGGTGACGCCGTTGTCGTCCATTTTCTGCTTGAATTCCTTTAGCGCGGCCCGATCCTCCAGCATGGACAATTTGCAATGAGGATCACCAGGATAATTTCCGGTTCCGAGTTCCACGGTGTGGATGTTCAGGGCCTTCAGTTTTTCGAGGACCTTGTCAAGAGGAAACTGGGCAAGCAGTGCCGTGAATACGCCGACTCGCATGGTCTTAGTGCGCTCCTTGAATTAACGTTCGAAACCGTAAGAATATCACGAACCGCAATGCGTCCTTTAGCGGAACATCAGTATGGCCACTCTCAGCCCAGGGATTTATCCCCAAGCCTGATCGGCGGTTAGTGCCGTAGCGTGAAGCTGCCTCGCCAGCGCCAGACAGGCGCGGTCTCCAAGCGAAAGGCCGTGCGACTTTCCCAAAATGGCAAACTCCGCGCTACGATAGGCGAGATCTTCAGTCCAGGCGATTACGTTCAGTTGAAGCCCTTGCAACATGCGTTCCACCACACGACTGGCGGATCCTTTCTGCACCAATTTGTGAATAGTCTCTGTGAGATTTACTGCGTTAATTGCGGATCTTTCCAAAAGCTCTTCCACTCTCTCGAAACCAGGTTCCCTAGCTACTAATGCTATGAGCGCCGTCGAATCGAGCACGTAATCAACTCGCCCGTTCACGCCGCGCCTCCCGGCGCCGATCTTTGATCAGTTCTTCCGACCATAGCTCACCCTTACGCCGCAATCTGGAGAAATGGTCCTGGGCTTCCCGAATGGCCTGCGCCCGGGTCTTCAGCAGTAAGCTCTCTTTACCAAGGCGCATGATGAGCTCCGAGCCGCGCCTGAGGTCAAGCTCTTTCCTAAACTTGGCCGGCAGCAAGACCCGTCCGGAACCATCTACTTTGACGATTACGGTCTTCATACTGCCAATTGTATCGAATCTGGCAGATTTGCATATTCTGGCGGACCTAGGAACTCTTATGCTCGATCCCCAATTGCTGGCATTTCTTGTACAAGTGGCTGCGCTCCAGGCCTAGGGATCGAGCGGTGTCGGTCATCTTGTAGGCATGTTTCTTCAACTCGGCAATTATGACCTCGCGCTCGTGGGCGTCCATTCGTTCGCTCAATGTGCCGCCGGATGGCGCTGAAGTGGATTCCGCTAGCGGCAAGGCTTGGCGCACCGTGGCGAGATCCACGCGATCGTCCGACAACAGCAGCAGCCGTTCCACTACATTTCGGAGCTCGCGCACATTGCCCGGCCACGGATAACGCTTCAGCTCGGCATAGGCATCAGAAGAGATCTCGCGCGCTTTCCAATCGTTCTGTTCAGCAACGGCGCGGGCGAAATAATCCACCAACAAGGGGATATCGTCGCTGCGATCACGTAGCGGCGGCAGAGTTATCGGGAAAACGAAGATGCGGTGGTAGAGATCCTGGCGAAACTCGCCCTTTTTTACGAGTTCATCCAAATTTCGATGCGTGGCCACGATCACCCGGACATCTACCTGGATGGAATGATCGGAGCCGATGCGCTCTACTTCCTTTTGTTCCAGGACCCGAAGCAGTTTGGCTTGCATCAGGGCCGGCATGTCGCCGATTTCATCCAGAAATAACGTTCCGCCGTGAGCTTGCTCGAATTTGCCGAGGTGCCGTGAGGTGGCGCCGGTGAACGCGCCTTTCTCGTGGCCAAACAGTTCCGATTCGATTAGCTCGGCGGGTACCGCGGCGCAGTTCAGAGTGATAAACGGACCGGCGTGGCGTGGGCTTTTCTCATGCAGGGTGCGTGCCACCAGTTCCTTGCCGGTTCCGGTTTCGCCTAAGATACACACGCGCGTTTCGCTAGCCGCAACGCGACCCACTTTGGCCATTACTGCCTGCATGACTGCTGATGTCCAGACCAATTCTTGTTTGCCGGCACGTTGCTTGAGCCGCCGGTTTTCGTCTTCCAGACGCGACAGCTTGACGGTGTTTTCCACGGTCATTAACAGCTTTTCGGTAGAGAGAGGCTTCTCGAGAAAATCGATGGCGCCTAATCTGGTTGCGCGCACCGCCATCTCGATGTTGGCTTGACCGGAAACCATGACAACCGGAGTTTGGATGCCCGCTGTTCTCAAATCTGCCAGCAAGGTGAGGCCGTCCTTGCCCGGCATGACGACATCCGAAAGAATCATGTCGAAGCGCTGCGTCTTGGCCAAATCGAGGGCGCGATCCGCGTTGTCGCACACTACTGCTTCGTGTCCGGCCAAGCGAAAGGCGCGCGCCAGCGATGCCAGCGTATTCGCGTCGTCATCCACCAACAACAGTTTGCTCATAGCTTCAGCTCAATGCGAAATGTTGCGCCCTTTCCCGGTTCGCTATGTACGGTGATGGTGCCTTTATGATCGCTCACTACCGATTGCACGATGGCCAAGCCCAGGCCGGTGCCGTGCTGCTTAGTCGTGTAGTAGGGCGTGAAGAGGCGCTCGCATTCTTCTGGCGTCAGACCGGCCCCGCTATCTGAAATCTCGAGCGCTACTTTTCCATCCAGAGCTTGAGTGCGGATGGTCAGCGTTCCGCCCGACGGCATTGCATCCAACGCATTGAGGATCAAATTTCGCAACGCGCGTCGAATTTGTTCGGGATCAGCATGGATGGTCTCGAGATTTTCGTCGAGCTCAAGCTTGACTTCAACCGGTGGGCGGCCGGGCGCGCTGATCTGCGCTTCGAAAAGCTTGACTACCTCGCGCACCACCTGATCCAGGTTCAGCGGCTCCAGCTCCGGCGCGGGCATTTTCGCGAAATCGCTGAAGCGGCCGACGATGGTCTTGAGATTATCGAGCTCCCCTAGCAGCGTAGTTGTGCTTTCGCGGAACACTTCTTCAAACTGCGGAGTCTGGCGCGCCCGTTGTAAATTTTCGATGGTGATCTGCAGAGGGAACAGCGGATTTTTCAGCTCATGCGCCAAGCGGCGGGCCAATTCGCGCCAGGCAGCCACGCGCTCGGCCTGGATCATACGGTCGCGGTGCTCCACCAGCTGCTCGGTCATGCGATTGAAGTCGCGCGCGAGTTGCCCCACTTCATCGCTCGAGCTAACCCGAGCCCGCGTGTCCCACATGCCGCCAGCCACTTGACGGACGCTCGAAGTAAGATCGCGCAAGGGGCGCGTGACACGCGACGCCGTCCAGAAACTGAGAAGCAAGCCTAGCAGGACCGAGCCAGTTCCCACCAGAAATGCGGTGCCTTGAATATATTTCTTGAGGCTGGCCAGTTCAGATCGGGAGTTTTCCACCAGCAGAGTTGCCAGCAATTGATTATCCCGCCCGAATAATGGAATTGCGGTGATGGCCGCTTCGGGAGTGGTGCGTGTCAGCTCGCGCGGTTGTCGCTGGACTTCGCGGACCAGGGGCGGCGACGCAGCGTCGAAGGCGTTATAGAGTTGAACTCGCAGGCCTTCCACCTGGGGTAGCGTATCCAGAAATTGCTTATCCAACCGCTGACCGCCGGCGATATACAGGTGCTGATTTCCCGCCTTCACTGTGCGAACGGCAATGAGGCCTAGCGCGGCGCCATCAGCCAGGTCCTCACGCTTCAGGAAGATTTTCGAATCGTCAGACTGCAGCAGCCAGCTTTCTTTGTATCCAAAACGGGCCGGCCACTCGGCCGAACTGATGATGCTGCCGTCAGGGCCCACTAGTTCCAGAAAGTCGAGCGACTGCTCGTGCGCGAGAGCCTGCGCCTCATCGAAATATCTTCCCGGATCGAACTGTGGCGTGGCTAGATCCACGGCGATGCGAGCGACTTGATCCGAATTCGCGATCGCATCCAGGCGGCGCGCTACCTCCGCGCCTCGCCGATCGAATTCCCGATGAAATTGCGATACCAATGCCGCAGTTCGCTGGGCGTCCAGGCGCTCGAACGATCTTGTAACAAGAGCTGAAACCACGCCGGCCACGATCCACACCGCGAATACCACGGTGGCCGTGATACTGAGAAACACTTTGGTGCGGAAACTCACGGGTCCACCCAGATGTTGTCCAAGTGCAGAGCGAACCCACCGCCATTCCTTTGCGCAGCCTCCCAGTTGTGCACGCGTGGCGCGATGCCATAAACCTCTGGCAGATAGATGATGGGAATCACCCGGTGCGCGCCGAGCAAGGCGCGCTCGGCTTCGTAGAGTGTTTCGGGGTTGGAGGAATTCAAAGCATTCGCACGGTCGGGCATGCCCAGCATTGTGGCTATCCGGCTGAGTTCCGCGGCGGCATCGATGGATTCGAGCGGCCAACGGACCATCCGCACGGCTCCTGCGGGATTCCGCGCCGGATTCTGCGTTGGCTGCAAGATGATTCCGGCATCGCGGGCATTCAGCGCGACGCGCTCCGCGATGGATCGTTCGAACGCGTCGTTGGCGGGATAGCTGAGAGTCAACGGACCCGTTCGCTGTTGAGAAACCATCTGCTTCCCAGGAGCAGCGAACAAAAACGCATAGCCGCTGAGCCATTGCGGGAGCAGGCTGAATGCGGCTTCTCCGCGTCTCTGCGCCAAAACATTCACGATAGGCACGCGATCGATAGCCAGCGACAGCGCTTCGAACACTTCCGGCTGCACACTCTCCGATACCAGCGCGATCAGCTCGCGCACGCGCGCCGACCAGATGCGTATGCGTTCCGGTAATACGCGGCGTGATTGTGCGAAAGGAATATCGAAGACGTCTCCGGTGTCTCTGGTGGTTCCCAGGTTGATGGTCACGGAGTCAAGGAACGGACGCCCAGCCCAATAGTCTTCGAATGCGGCTAGCGCTAACTTGTGGCCAGGCTCCCAAGCAGTCACGCGGAACGGGCCGGTGCCGATCAACGCGGCTTTCTCGCTGCTGCGAAAGATGGCCATCCGTGGACTCGATAGTTCAGTCAACAAGTCCGGTATGGCGCGATCAAATTGGAATACGAGCGTCTGACCGCCCGCCGTGATGTTGACGTCGCCGTACTTTTTCTTGAGGGCCGCCGCCAGAGACGGCGCGGCAGTAGAGGCGTTCAGCTGCTCGCCGTCGTGAAACAAAACTTTCGGACGCAGTGAGAATCGCCAGCGTTTGCGGTCGGGATCGCGTTGCCAGGCGGTCGCCAAGAGCGGCTCGATCTCGCCTTTATCATTCAGGCGAACCAGTGTTTCGGCGATTAACGGCGCAATGCCGCCTGAAGATTCTATCGAGGTCCATGCGGACGAGAGTTCTACGGTCAAGTTTCCGCCATAACGCGGCCGCGTGGACCCAGCCAGTGGGACAAGCAGGAGACTACTCAGCGCAAGCCACGCCCAGGCGTGAAGCCTCATAGTTTCCCGTCTTCGAATTTCGAATCACCAGCGTGGATTGGCCGGGGGTTTCCGCCGGCCACAGCGCCGTCACTGGCCCCGGTAGAGAAATCGCCTCGCTGGCGCCGCCCACCTGTCCATCCACCACTTCGTACGCCTGTATCTGATCGTGATCCTGAGCATCGCCAGCCGCTGAAGCCAGCAGTATCCAACCGGAGCCGCAGGGATTCTCGACGCTCGAAATCTCGCTGCCCCAGCCGTCGGAACCCGCCAGCAGGTCGCCGGTCGGACTTAGGATACGGTCTTCGGAGGTAGCGAACCAACCGGCCGCGGCCCCGTAGAAGGTGGCTCGGAAATTGTCCGACTCCAGTAGATTTCGATCGGTCACCCAGCGGACGGCGAGCGAGGAATCGCGCGGATTCAGAAACCAAGTGTCGTTGCCGGGTGCGCAAGTAATCTTGAACTCCGGTTCGAGCGTGCCGTTGCAGGACGTGCCGGGCACTAAGACACGGAAACCGGTGGGCGCGTTTTCGAACCGGCCGCGCTCACTGCGCGGGACCGGCCGTGCCCAGGAGACGCCCGCGATCCCGGACGGTGTCCAGTTCCCGTTGACAAGTTTATAGCTCGACACCTTGCTCGGGGTCAGGACCAGCAATTCGGAGCCGGAATCCACCAGCAACATATCCAGGATGGCTTCGGGCTGCTCCAGCATCGGTTGCACAGAGATTTTGACTCGCGGCTTTCGCGCCGTAGGCGGAGGGCGTTTCCACTCCAGCATGGTACCGATGTGAGCGTCGTGCTGGGTCAGCCAAGCTACGAAGAGTAAACCGCGCACATTTTCCGAGATCGTCACTTCTAACCATGCGTCAGGGTGCCCCGCCACTGTTGTCTGCAGTCCCTGCGTCCGCAGTCCGTCCCGAAGCGCGGCTCGGAAGCTGGATAACTCGGCCGGTGCTAGCGCCGTCAGGTTTTGGATTTCGAGCGAAACGGTTGTGGGGCGCCGCGGCAGGGAGGAGATCATGTTCGCGGTGAAATCGTCCGCCAGTTGCGCCCCCGCTTCCGCCATCGATTGCGCCTGCGCGAGCGGCGCCATCAGCATTCCAAACAATAGCGCTAACCCTACGCGGAGCATCGGTCACATTATACTGTTCGCGTGTCACCAACCGAACTACGATGCGCAGGCAGGCGAACGCCATGATCAGCGCGCACGCGAAGCTGAATGCCAACGCCAGCGCAACTTGCGGGAACTCGCCTAAGAAAGTCAGCGACGTCATTGGCCACCTCCGGCTGCGGTGACTTCCGTTTCCTCGAAGGCCTTGGCTAGCTCGGCGTCCGTTTCCGTAACAAGCTCCACCGGATCGCCCACTTCCACGCGCTCGAACAGATCTTCCACGTCCTGATTGCGCATCCGGATGCATCCGTGCGAAGCCGCTTTGCCAATCGATTTCGGCCGATTGGTTCCATGAATACCGTAACCTTTGTAGCCGAGCCCCATCCAGCGGGT
>JBEKJJ010000112.1:0-21474 GCA_050011295.1 Bryobacteraceae bacterium | reverse complement strand
AAGATTTCCGGGCCGGACGATTTCGGCCTCACCATTCTCCTCCAGCCATATGACCCTTCCAGTCTGGCCGGATTAGACCCGCTTTCCACTCGCTTCTTCAAGTTGGATGAAAAATCCAATTCGCTCCAGAAGGTCTGGAACTCCGGTGTCAACCCCAGCAGCCGTTTGATCTGGGCGAAAATATCGAGCCCGGGAGTTTATATTCCAATCAGCCTGCCTGAGGATCCGCTGCTCCGGGAATCTTTGTTTCGCATGGCCAGCGAGCGGAAAATGGCAGTCAGCAGCTCGGCCGACGAAATGAAACGAATCACGCTCGCCAGCCTGGATCATTTCCTCAGCCTGCCGGATAACGATTTGGCCGAAGTGCGCGACCATCTTTCGCGAAGCGAAGCGTCGGCCGAACCCCGCCGTGGACGCAGCGCGCATGTTGTCGCTCCGCCCCTACCCGGCAATGCCAGCCTCGCCGAATTCCGCGACAGTATTAAACAGCTGGACCCTCCGCCAGCCGGGCTTGCCGAGGAAAGCTTATTCCACACCGTGACCAATCCCGCGGTTCTTGACGGCGTAGACAAGATACAGTTACCGCTGCGCGGGCCGATCCGGTTTCCTTGCCGGTTCGTCTCCCAGGACTGGTGGATGTATCATCACGACCAATCCCACAGCGGCGCCGCGTCCGGTTGCAGTGATATCACTAGCACGACCGTCGCAAACATGACGGCTCTCGCAAGCATTGCGCTCGACGGCAGTGTGATCACGATTCCATGCATCGTTCAAGGCAACATCTATGTCGGCACTGTGAACAACTCCAAGGGAACTGGGACGCTCTACAATATCAACCTGGCCACGGGCGCGATCAACGGCTCCTACGTGGTCCCCGATACCGATGCGAGCGGACAAGGATACACGGGCATTGGAGGATCTCCCGCCGTAGTCGGCGGCAACATCTACTGCACCAGCTTCGGTGGCTTCGTCTATTGTGTCGCCAGCGCCTCCATGACGCTGGTTTGGTCCACCGATCTAAACACCCCGACCAAGGACAAGAACCAGCCAGTTTCCAACCCCAATGCCGATACGTGGAGTTCGCCTCTAGTAGTGAACGGCAAGGTATACGTCGGAACAGGCGAGGGTGAAGCAGGTGGGTACGGGTTTATATGGTGCCTGGATGCGACGACAGGGGTTGTGCAATGGCTCTTTTGCACCAACCAGTTCACTGGCGGTAACGATAGCGGACAAACCAATCTGCCGAATGTAATTCCCAAGAGCTGCACGCCTGGTGGAGTTCTCCCGTCCTGGGCAACCATGTTCAGCGTACACGCCGATCCGCCTCATATTGGCTGCTCGCCATGGTCATCGCTGGCATACGATAGTTCCGTTAATAAAGTGTTCGTCGGCACCGGGAACTCCTACAACGACGGCGCGCTTCCGGATTCCTGGTATGGGAGCGGCGCTATCGCTCTCGACGCGGACTCCGGCATTTTTGGAGGCTACAACGCACCCCAGCTTTACGACAGTTATTACCCTGGCGATTCCGACACCGATATGCCCAGCAGCCCGGTTCTGTTCACGCGCGGGACAGACAGAGTGCTGTGCATTGGATCTAAAATTGGTTCCTTCTTCATCTATGACGCCAAGACCATGGGCCAATTGAATAGCCGTCAGCTTCTGCCAAAGGACGCAGTAACCGGTGCACAACTCCCGAATGTCGACCCCGGCGGAAAAACGGGCGGTGAAAACATGTACGGCATTTTCGGTACTGCCGCGGTCCACGCCGGTCTCCAACGCATCTTCGTGGGAATGGGTGGTTGGGGCGGCGCGATCGACCATACCACCACGCCTTTTGTTCGCGCCATCAATTGGAGTGATCTCAGCGATGCCTGGCCCACCAAGGTCAACACCGTCGGCGCTAATAAGGTCTCGATGTACAACGTCGGGTCCACTCCTCTCTATGCCACGCCGCAAGAAGTGGGTCTAAGCTCGCCCGCGGTGGTTAACGATGTGGTCTTCGTATCCACTTGGCTTCCCGCGCTCTATGCGTTCGATGCCCAAACCGGCCTGCATCTGTGGACCGCGCCTGGACTACCTTCCGGGCCGTCTATCTATATCCTTGGTCCGGCAATTTATGGAGACTATGTCGTGATCGGGTATGGCTCCAATCTGTACCGTTTTCAGTTACCTTAAAACGGTCGTGACGCGCCTAACTTTCAGGATCCTGGCGACCGCTATGCTTTGGCCGGCGATCGAGTGGGCGCAGTCTGTCCCGCCAGCGGAGCCGACGGTAATTACGGTAACCGGACAGGCCACGCCGATATCGGCGACATCGGCGTCGGTGGTTGTTGTTACGCGGCAGGTGATCGAAGACAGCCACGCCGAGAACGTTGTCGATGTGCTGCGGCAGATCCCTTTTCTGTTCGTGGCGCAATCCGGCGCGCGAGGCGGGCTCACCACCATTACGCTGCGTGGCGGCAAACCGAACTTCACCGTCGTGCTGTACGATGGCATTCCGATCAATGACATCACCGACGTTCTAGGCGGTTCTTACGACCTGTCGACGATGAGCACCGACGGAATCGAGCAGATCGAAATCGTCCGCGGGCCGCTTTCGTCGATGTATGGATCGGATGCCATCGCGGGAGTCATCAACATCATTCCGCGCCGGGGCGAGGGCAAGCCGGTTTTCGAAGTGGGCGGAGCGCTAGGCAGCTTCTTCACACGCGATATAAATGCCGCCGCGTCCGGCAAGACCGGGAACCTGGATTATTCATTCGCGGGCTCATACCTGGACATCGGCCAGCAGGTGGAGAAAGATCCTTATAGTTTGGGGACCGCCAGCGTTAACTCGCATCTCACCTTAGGAAATGACAAGCTACTCAGTTTTGTAGTCCGCTATCAGAATGCCGAGACTGCCGGATTCCCGCCCGGTGGTGGTGGGCCAGAATACTCCATCCTGCAACAAGCGCAATCGGTCCACACCGTGGAACTGGTAACCGGCATAGGCTTTCAACAGCAGGTAAACCCGATCTGGCTATACGGACTGAATTTCGATTTTTTCGATCGAACGCAGAACTCGAACATTCCGGCATTATTGGACGCCATCCCTCCCACTCTCAATTCCGTCCCCGCCGAGATCACGGATACCAATTTCAAACGCTACCGATTTAACTTTACGAACACACTTCGCCTAGGCTCGAATTTTTCGGCTGAACTTGGCGCCGGCTGGATGCGGGAACAAGGGGTCAGCAGCGGAGTACTGGACGCTACGATCCCTGACAATTTCACGCTCACGCGCGATACGGCGGACGCGAACGGCGTCCTCAACTATTCTGTCCACGGCCTGACCGCGACCGCTGGTTTACGAGTGGATAAGACTACCAATTTTCGAGCTGTCTATTCGCCGAGCATCGGAATCAGCTATCGAATCGCTAGCCAGGGCCCCAGACTCAAGGCGAATTGGGGGCGCGGATTCAAGACGCCGTCTTTTTATTCTTTGGCGGACAAGGTGGTTGGCAATCCTCTGCTCAAGCCCGAGTTCAGCCGCAGCTACGACGCCGGGGTGGAGAACAGCTTTCTGAAGGGGCGGCTGCGCGCGGAACTGACCGCGTTTCGCAATTCCTATACGGACCTAATCGATTTCAGCGCGGTGGTATTCCGCCTGGTCAACCGGAGTCAGGCGCGGACCGAGGGCGCCGAGTTCGCGCTTACTGCGCCAATCAACTCGAAGTTGGAGCTGCGCACCTACGCCTCATATTTGCAGTGGAAGTTGGTGGACACGACGGAGCCTCTGCGCGACGTCCCGCATTGGCAGAGCGGAGGCGGCATTACATGGAAGATCCGGCCGCGCTGGCATTCGCAGGCGGACATCCTAGCGGTGGGGCGCCGCTACGATTTTCAGGTTCCGGTACCGTTACAACAAACCGTCGGCGGTTACTCAACCGCCAGCCTGTCGACGAGCTACGAATTCTCGGATGCGTTCACCGGATCAGTGCGAGTGGACAATCTATTCAACCAGCAATATCACGAGTACATCGGCTTTCCAAACCCCGGCGTGTATGTGCGCGTGGGCGTCCAGTATCGGTTTCATTGAGGTGCGCGCATCTTATTTGAAGAAGAAGGAACGCGCCGCGATCAGCACCAGCCAAACCCCAGCCAGCGCGCCAGCGCGTCGCGGCAGCAGATTTCGAACTCGTTCTCCGAGGAACAGACCCGCCAGGCTCATCGCGGTACAAATCAATCCGATGAGCGCAGTGCACAATATGACGGGATAACCGTTGGCGCCGAGGCCGGCGCCCGCCACCAGATTGTCGAGGCTTAGTGAGAGAGGCAGACCGAAGATCATCCACTTGTTGTCGGCCAGTGGCTCCAGATCCCCGTCGTTCAGGGCAAGATAAATGATCAAGCATCCGCTCGCGAGCAGTATGATGGCACCGGCCAGCGACGCAGCGCCCAAGAAGTGGATGCTCAGATATGATCCAGCCAATAAACCGGCTAACGACATGATGGCTTCCGAAAATCCGAAGGATGCACCGAGCAACCACCTTTTGGAACGTCCCATGGGCAACATCCCGAGCCCGCAGGCCACCTGGAAATTGTCGGCTCCCGCCAGTACGGCTAAAAGAACCACCGTCGCGATCCGCCCCATACTGTTAGACTACGGGAAAATAATCTATTAATGCCGCTCATTCCTGCCGCACGGCATCTTAATTTTCCAACCAGTGTGACGGCGGACGCGGATGGCCGGCTATACATCGCTGAATCCGGTCTTCCTTTCGGAGGTGCGCCTGAGGGCGGCATTGTCTCGCAAGTCAATCCCGACGGTACTGTGACGCCGCTCGTCCGCGGCTTGCGCGCACCGGTGAACGGAGTCATTTGGCATTCTGGCGGGCTAATCATTTCTGAAGGCGGCAATCCCGGCCGCATCTCCTGTTTCAACTTGTCGACCGGCGAACTGCGGACGCTGGTGGACGGATTGCCAGGCTTTGGAAACTATCACACCAACATGGTGGTGATTGGCCCGGACGGCAAGCTCTACTTTAGCCAAGGTGCGATGACGAACAGCGGCGTTTTAGGTTTAGATTCGGGCGACATGCCTTGGCTCGCCACCATTCCGCATCACTGTGACATTCCCGGCTATGACGTGACGCTCACTGGATTCAATGCCGAGACCCGCGGCGCTATCACCGGAAGTTTTTCGCCGTTCGGAGTGCCCGTGTCCCCCGGACAGAAGATCGCCGGCCGTGTCCCCTGCACATCGTCTGTGATGCGCTGCCAGATGGATGGTTCGGGTGTGGAGCTGGTGGCGTGGGGATTGAGGAACGCGTACGGACTCGGATTTCTCGCCGACGGTCGAATGCTCGCCACCGATCAGGGCGCGGATTACCGGGGCAGCCGGCCCATCCTCAACTGCCCGGACTTTCTCTATGAAGTGCGCCACGGGGCGTGGTACGGATGGCCAGATTTCTTCGGCGGCCGGCCGGCGACGGACCCGGGCTTTCGCGCACCAGGCGATCCGGATATTCAGTTTCTTCTATCCAACCACTCGGAACTTCCGCGGCTGGAGCTCCCGCTGCTGGAGTTCGAGGTAAACGCTTGCGCGACGAAATTCGCGCTGGTTCCAACATATATAAAGCAGCATGCGGGCGACCTGATTGTGGCTTTGTTCGGCGACGAATCTTCGCTCACCGGCGCGGAGGGGCCTCGCGTAGGGCGAAAGCTGGTGCGTATCAGACTGGCCGATCGCTCGATTCATCCGGTGAAGCCGATGCCCTTTGAGCGACCCATCGATGTCCTGTTCGAGCGGGTATCGCACGCCGCTTATGTAGTGGACTTCGGAGAATTCGAGATCGCCCCCGACAAGAGCATCGTGGCGCGCGCCGGAACCGGGGTGTTGTGGAAACTCCCGGCCGATTTCATTTCGTGATCAGAACAACTCCACATTGTCTCCCAGGTCGCCGTTTTCCAGAGCAACTTTCGACACCTCGACGGGCGCGGCGATGGCGATTGCCGAGCCCTGTGCCACAGACTGGTGAACGTCGCGCTCCCTCTGCATGGTGTAGTTCTTGGCGAGCTGCGCCAATTGCTGCCCTTGAGCTCCGTCGAGACCTTTCAAAGCCCCCGTCCCAACCTGCGCGCCCATCCGTTGGAGTTCGCCCACAGCACGGCCTACTACTTCGGCAAAAAGAACGCCCGCCGAGAGTCCGCCGCGGACGGCGCCGATGTCCTCCGCCAGGCGCGCTCCTAAGACTGCGATCCCGTTCACGCGGCCGAAACTCGCTTCGCTTGAAGAATGCAATTCCAGCACGGTTTCTTTCATTTTTTCCATGACTTCATCCGTGCTTGCATGACCGCCGGAGGCTTCCTGACTGGAGCCTTCCGACACGCAACTGGATGCCGCACACATCTGCTCGAGCGTAGCGGCGACGTCTTCGGTGTTCGTGTTGGAATCCAGAGCCAGACCCCGCATCACTCCAGCGATTACGGTCAGCGCTTCTCCCGCGGATCCCAGTTGACTGGCCCGCAGAGTGGCGTTGATGGCGATGCGTTGGATTCGAATTTCAATTCCTCGAATCTCGGTGACGGAGCCCTGCATTCTGGCGATGATTTCCTCCAAGGATCGAGCGGTGGACTGCAGGTCCGCCTGCGCGGTGCTACAGGCGCTAAGCATCTTGAGAATGGCGGTGAAATCGGCCTCCATCCGCAGAAAGAAGGAGTCCTGCTCGTCTGTCGAAATGCCCATCAGTTCCCGGCTGGCTTGCGCCATATCCTGCGCCCGCGCCGCGATGTGTTCGAGATCGCGTTCCATGCTTTCGAACGACTGGGCAAAAACCTGAGCCGCTCCGGACAATTGGGAGGATTGCACGCTCAAAATGGCGCGCGCGTCCGGAGGCAATGTTTCCTGGGCCTTTCGGCCGTTCTTCGATTCGGGACGCAGCTCGCGGAGTGCCTGCGTTACGTGCTCGATCTGTTGCCGCGTTATGTCGTGGAATTGCACGGATCGGACCACGCCGTCGATTGCGTCACACACCGCGCCATACTGTTCCGCTTGGCGCGCCGACGATTCAACCGCCCGTTGCCTGCGTTCCTCCAATGCCTTCAAATCCTGGATCACGCCTGAAATTAGCGTGGGCAGCTCTTTGAGCTGCCGTACCTTCAGGCTAGAACCACTCAGAATGGCGGATTGGACGCCTTGGTCGAGCCTAGCTGCCGCCTCCAGAATGCCTTGCCCGCTGGATTGTGTAGTCTCCGACAGCGGCATTACTTCGGCAGCCAGGTCGCCGAAATCGACGCCGCTGTTTCCGAGGCGCGACGTTTCAATTTGCGTCAGCGTACACAGTGTTTTGAAGACGCTCACGCGATGACGAAGTCCAGCGAAGGCTAGCCGAATCCGGCCGGAGAGGTCGCGTACTTGTTCCATGGCCCGGCTGCTCTGCTGCATGCGCGCGTCCATGTCACTCGAGTGCTCCAATACCCCGGCCAAGGCAAGCGACGCGCTGCGGCCCTGCTCGCCTGAGACGAATTCACTCACGGCAGCCATATCGGAGGCAATCTGGCGCGCGGTGGAGCGGAATTCGAGCAGTTTTTCGCCGACCTTCAGAAAATCGCGCTCGGTGGAGCGATTGAGGCCGTCCAGGTCTTGGATGATTTTGCCGGCGGCTGACTTCCACTGGTTTCCATCAGCCCTGCCGAATACCCGCCTCCGAACAGCGCGGCTCAAGTTCAGCAATGTCGAGACGCCCACTGGGGTATTCATCGCCCAAGCTCCGTACGTATTCGGAATCCCGGCGGCCATCCAACGGGCGTGAGCATAGACTTCTCATCGACGATAAACGCCAAATCGTAGAAGGATTTGCCCGGATCGGCGGATCTTGGCCGATAAGAAGGTCAGGAGAGTTTTGGCAGCTTCTCTTCACTTAGGAGCAAACACTTCGGAGCAAACATGGAATCGAAACCCGGCGAGCGGAGAAAAGAGGCGCGCTACCCCATAGAAGCTGAAGTTCTCGTCCACACCGCGAGCGGCCAGTCCATTCCTGCAAACGCCACGAACATCAGCAGTTTTGGCATGCTGTTGCACATCCAGCTGCCGTCCGCGCTGGCCGTCAATGATGAGGTGACAGTTGAAATCAGGTTGCCGGAGGATGTTGGCAAGGCATTTTCAGCGTGGGGCGTTGCCAGAATCGCCCACATCAACGGGTCGCATGTCGGAGTTCAGTTGTTCGGCGGAACTTTTGACTCTGCTGATTAGCCCCTGTGGAATATGTCGGAAACCTGAGACTCGCCGATAAAACGAAAGAGAGCGAAGTGGCCCTGCAGTGGTCCCAATATTGATGGATGGGGGTGCTGGGCTCGGACGGTGTGATCCGCCAAGGAGTAGGGTTTTGCCCGTAATCATCGAACGACGTGATTCTCATTCGATTGTCAGGTTGGAAGGCGAGTTCACCGTCACGTCCGCGACGGAATTAAAGCAAGCGCTGCTCGAAGGGGTGTCGGCGGGGAGGGATCTGCACGTGGATATGGAGCAAATCGGGGATTTCGACATCACAGTCATGCAACTGCTTTGGGCAGCCGGGCGGGATGCGGCGCGCGCCGGAATTAAATTAACGATCCCTGTTACGGAAGCGGCTGCCGCAGCCGCACAGGAGGCGGGATTTGAGCCGTTCCCGGGGCTCTCCGCTCAGTGACCCATGCCCAAGACAATTCTCACCGTTGACGATTCGGCCAGCGTCCGTCAGATGGTCAGATTCACACTGTCCGACGCCGGCTATACCGTGATCGAGGCCGTGGACGGAAAAGACGCGCTGACCAAATTAACCGGGCCGGTCAACTTGGTGATCACCGATCTGAACATGCCGAACCTGGACGGGATAGGGCTCATCCGCAGCGTGCGTTCGAATCCCGCGTACAAGGGGATTCCCATCATCATGCTTACCACCGAGTCCCAGGCATCGCGCAAGGCGGAGGGCAAAGCCGCCGGCGCTACCGGCTGGATCGTGAAGCCGTTCGCCACGCAACAGCTGCTGGCGGTAGTGAAGAAAGTGATTGGATGATCGACAAGTACAAGCAGGCCTTCCAGGAAGAAGCCCGGGAGTTACTCAATGAACTGGAGTCGGCACTGCTGGAGCTGGATCAGAAACGGGACGACCGTGAGATTGTAGGACGGGCCTTCCGCGCTCTGCACACCATCAAAGGGTCGGGCGCGATGTTCGGTTTTGAAGACATTGCGGCTTTTGTCCACAATCTCGAAACGGCCTTCGATCAGCTTCGGAATGGACGGTTGACGGCCACGGCCGAGCTAATTAACCTCACCCTCGCCGCCGGCGATCAGATTAAGACCATGTTGGATGCGGCGGCGGGCCGCGGCGAAGTGGACCACCTCCGCTCGGCCGCGATTCTCTCGGAACTAAGCCAGTTGACTGGCGCAGCCGGCACTCCGGGCGAATCAAAGGGTCCTCCGCCCACGGCCTCGGACGCCGGGGTCCCTGGCGCGGCCCGGGACTGGCGCATCCAATTTCGGCCGGCGCCAAATATGCTTTTGAACGGGACCAATCCGCTACTGCTCCTGCGGGAATTGCGGGAATTGGGCACTTTACGAATCACGCTCGACACCGCCGCGATTCCGCCCCTCAGCCAGATCGACGCTGAGCGCTGCTACCTGGCCTGGGACATGGTTCTCACTACAGCGGCGCCGGCTGAAACGATCCGCGATGTCTTCATCTTCGTGGAGGACGATGCGGAGCTCAGCATCGCGCCGGTGCTGGATCAGGCCGCGGAAACCTCGGCGGCGATAGTAACTCCGGCCACGCAGAACGTCCCGGACCGGCGAGGGGCGGGTGCTTCGGCAACTGCAGCGAGTATTCGCGTATCCACCGAAAGGTTGGATCAACTGGTCAACCTGGTTGGCGAATTAGTAACCGTGCAGGCCCGCTTGAGCGAGGTGGCCGCGCGCCACGATGACGTCGACATCCGGGAGATATCTGAGTCGGTGGACGGGCTGACGGCGGCGCTCCGGGACAACTCGATGAGCATCCGCATGCTGCCGCTCAAAACCACGTTTGAACGCTCGCGGCGGCTGGTGCATGATCTCGGAATCGAGCTGCGCAAAGATGTGGAACTCACCATTGAGGGCGCCGATACGGAGCTGGATAAAACGGTGATTGATCAACTGAACGATCCGCTGGTGCATTTAATACGAAACAGCATGGATCACGGCATAGAGACGCCGGAGGCTCGCCGCGCGGCAGGCAAAGTCCCCACCGGAACTATTCACCTTTCCGCACGCCATTCCGGGGCGAACGTCTTGATCCGGATCGCGGACGACGGCCGAGGCCTGGATGTAGAGCGGGTACGCGCCCGCGCCATTGAGCAGGGCATGATCGACAGTTCCGCCCGGCTTTCGGAATCCGAGATCTTCTCGCTCATCCTGGCGCCCGGGTTCTCCACCGCGCGCGAAGTCACGGAGGTATCCGGACGGGGCGTGGGGATGGACGTGGTCCGGCGCAGCGTGGAGGGGCTCAGAGGCTCCATCGACATCGCCAGCAAGCCGGGAACGGGGATGACAGTCACACTCCGCCTTCCTCTGACGCTGGCCATTATCGACGGTTTGCTGGTCCGGGTGGGCCAGGCGCACTTCGTACTGCCGCTAGCCAACAGCCTGGAATGCGTGGAGTTGACTCGCCAGGATATTTCGGCATCGAACGGCCAACACATGGCTACCGTACGCGGTGAGCTGATTCCCTATATCCGGCTCAGCGAGTACTTCCAGATGGAGCGTGCACAGCCGGAAGCCGAACAGATCATGGTAGTCGAAACCGAACACGGACACTACGGTTTCGTGGTGGACCAGGTGCTTGGAGATCATCAGACCGTGATCAAGAATCTGGGCCGGCTGTATCGAAATGTACAGGTGGTCTCAGGCGCCACCATCCTGGGAGACGGAACGGTGGCTCTGATTCTCGATCCCAACCGGGTGGTGCAGAACATAGTCCAGAGCACGTCTCAGAACAAGCGCTCTCTTGGCCGGAGAACGCGGCGCAGTGTGGAAACGCAATATTCCGAATAGACAAACGATTCGTTCAAAGGAGAACAGTATCGATGGTACGTAAAGCAAACGGTAAGAAAAACTCGCATAGCTCCGGCAACGGCGGCACAGCCGTTCTGGAATACGGCGCGCAAGATGAGCGCGCCGGCGAGGGCAGCTCTGCCCAGGCAGCCGATGCCGAGATGCAGCGCATGTCGCAAGAAATTATGCGCCTGGTGGAGGCATCGCGCCAGGGCCGTCTCGACGAACGGGGCAAGGTGGACCAATTCCAAGGCACGCACCGCGAAATGATACAAGGCATCAACGAGATGCTGGATGCAATTCTGCTGCCGATCGGGGAAGGCAACCGCATCCTGGCGCAGATCTCCGGCGGGAAGATCGACGAACTGATCGCGCAGACCTATAAGGGCGACCACGAAAAGATGAAGCAGGCAGTCAACAACGTGGGCACCGTAGTGCAAGACCTGCAGAAGGAACTGATGCGCTTGACAGAGGCTTCCAGGGAGGGGCAACTTTCCGAGCGCGGCAAGCCGGATCAGTTCCGCGGCTCCTATGCCGACATTGTGCGGGGCGTCAACTCCATGCTGGATGCCATCCTGCTGCCCATCGGCGAAGGCAACCGTATTCTCGCGCAAATCTCTAACGGGAAGATTGACGAGCTGATCGCGCAGACCTACAAGGGCGATCACGAGAAGATGAAGCAGGCGGTAAACAACGTAGGTACGGTGGTGCAGAGCCTGCAAAAGGAATTGGCGCGTCTGATTGATGCCTCTCGAGAAGGACAACTTACCGAGCGCGGCAAGCCGGATCAGTTCAGTGGCGCCTACGCGGAAATTGTACGCGGCGTCAACTCTATGCTGGACGCGATCCTGCTGCCCATCGGCGAAGGCAACCGTATTCTCGCTCAGATCTCCAACGGGAAGATCGACGAGTTGATCGCGCATACCTACAAGGGCGATCACGAAAAAATGAAGCAGGCCGTCAACAACGTGGGCGTCGTAGTCCAGAGCCTGCAGAAAGAATTGATGCGCCTGACGGACGCATCCCGGGATGGACAGCTTTCCGATCGAGGCAAGCCGGAGCAGTTCAGCGGCGCGTATGCCGATATCGTGCGTGGCGTCAATTCGATGTTGGATGCCATCCTGCTGCCCATCGGCGAAGGCAACCGTATTCTCGCGCAAATCTCCAACGGGAAGATCGACGAGTTGATCGCGCATACCTACAAGGGCGATCACGAGAAGATGAAGCAGGCGGTCAACAACGTAGGCACGGTAGTGCAGAGCCTGCAAAAAGAGCTGGCACGCCTGATCGATGCCTCTCGAGAAGGGCAGCTTTCCGAGCGCGGCAAACCCGAACATTTTCAAGGCGCCTATGCGGAAATTGTACGCGGCGTCAATTCGATGTTGGATGCCATCCTGCTGCCCATCGGCGAAGGCAACCGCATTCTCGCGCAAATCTCCAACGGGAAAATCGATGAGCTGATCGCGCAGACCTACAAGGGCGATCACGAAAAGATGAAACAGGCCGTCAACAACGTAGGCGTAGTTCTGCAGGGCTTGCAGAAGGAGCTCGCCCGGCTTACCGACGCCTCGAACGAAGGAAAGTTACTCGAGCGCGGCAATCAGGATGAGTTTCAAGGCGCGTATTCGAACATCGTGCGCGGCGTAAACGCCATTCTGGATGCTGTGATCACGCCGCTCAATGTCGCGGCCAACTACGTGGAACGCATCAGCAAGGGCGACCTTCCACCCCAAATCACCGATACCTATCACGGCGAATTCAATACCATCAAAAACAATCTGAACGCGCTCATCGTGGCTATGGCCGACGTTACGCATGCGGCCGAAGAGATTGCCCAGGGCAACCTTACAGTTTCCGTTCGAGAGCGCTCGGCCCAAGATAAGCTCATGCAGGCTTTGATCGCCATGGTAGCCGGCCTCACCCGGACCGTGACAGACATTCGCACCATCGCGGGCGAAGTATCATCGGCCAGCCAGTCCATCAGCCAGGCTTCGGTAGAGGTATCGAACGGCGCCAGCGCCCAGGCGGCATCGGCCGAGGAGGCCTCCTCCTCCATGGAGGAAATGGTTTCCAATATCAAACAGAACGCCGACAACGCTCAGCAGACCGACAAGATCGCGACCAAATCGGCCAAGGACGCGCAGGAAAGCGGCAAGTGCGTGCTGGAGGCAGTGGGGGCGATGAAGGAAATCGCGAGCAAAATCTCCATCATTGAGGAGATCGCCCGGCAGACCAACCTGCTGGCGCTCAACGCGGCCATCGAAGCGGCGCGCGCCGGCGAGCACGGCAAGGGATTCGCCGTGGTGGCGGCCGAGGTCCGCAAGCTGGCGGAGCGCAGCCAAAAAGCAGCCGGGGAAATCAATCATCTCTCGGGCACCACGGTGAAGGTATCCGAGAAAGCCGGCGAAATGCTCGACAAACTGGTACCCGACATCCAGAAGACCGCGGAACTGGTGCAGGAAATCACCGCGGCCAGCAAGGAACAGGATACCGGCTCCGAGCAGATCAACAAGGCCCTGCAGCAACTCGAAAAAGTCATCCAGCAGAACGCCTCCGCGGCTGAAGAGATGGCTTCTACAACCGAAGAACTCACCGGCCAATCCGACCAGCTCTTGAGCGCGCTCGGATTCTTCCGCACCGGAGATAGCGGACAAGCTCCGGCTGCCAAATCCGGAGGAACCAAGCCTCCCGCATCGTTGAACAAGCTGCAGGACGCGGTGGGCCATCACACGGCTCCCTCACATGGCGCCACGACAGCTTCCAAGAAAGCTGCTAAATCCGGGGTCGCCCTCAAGATGCGAGAAACTGGCGACCGGATTGATAAGGAGTTCGAACGTTTCTAGCTTCAGGCGTTGAGGCGTGGGTCGCTGGCATGGGTTGTCGGTCCGCGCCTCAACTTCAAAAGATGCGAAAGGAAACCAATTATGAGCGTTACCGAAATCACTGATACGCGGCAGTACCTCACATTCAAATTAGGAGACGAAGTGTACGCAACCGACGTCTCCAAGGTCCGGGAAGTGCTCGATTTCACCACCATCACCAAGATTCCCCGCACGCCCGACTTCATGAGCGGCGTCATCAATCTCCGGGGCAATGTAGTACCGGTGGTGGACCTGCGGCTATGTTTCGAGATGTCGAAAACGGAAAAAACCGTCAACACCTGCATCGTGGTGGTGGAGATGTTGCTCGAGGGCGAATCCACGGTCATCGGTGCTCTCGCTGATTCGGTGGAGGAGGTGATTGACCTGGAGCCGGACCAGATTCAGCCACCACCCAAAATCGGCACTCAGATCCGGACCGACTTCATCAAGGGCATGGGGAAGCGCGACGCGCAGTTCATCATGATTCTCGATATGGACCGGGTTTTCTCCGCCGAGGAGCTATCGGCGGTCCGGGGCGTGGATTTGGCCAAACCTTTGGCTGAAGTACACGCCTAAAAGGGGCGGGGCCCGATTGGACGTGGCCCCGCTTTCATTTCCTATCATGAGTAGACGCAATGAAGGGCTCTCTAATTCGGATTTCGAGCGGCTGCGCGAGTTGATTTACAGCGAAGCCGGCATTAACTTGAGTCCCGACAAGAAGACCATGATGGAGATCCGCATTAAGCGCCGCTTACAAAACCTCAACATTGCGACCTTCGACGAATACTGCGATGGCGTATTTACGCGGGAAGGCAAGGAAAACGAGCTAGTCCACCTGATCGACGTCATCACTACCAATAAAACCGATTTCTTTCGCGAGGCGGCCCACTTTGACTACCTGGTCTCCAAAGCCTTGCCGGACTTAGCGGCGCGCAAGGGCGCCAACCGGAAGTCGCTCATCTGGAGCGCCGGCTGCTCAACCGGGGAGGAACCCTACACTTTGGCCATGGTTCTCAGCGAATATTCGGAAGAATGGCCCGGCTTCGGATTTCGAGTGCTGGCCACCGATATCAGCACAGCCGTGTTGTCCAAGGCGGCCATGGGTATCTTCAAATCCGACGTCGTGGCTCCCGTTCGCCAAGACCTGCGGAAAAAGTACTTCATGCGCAGCCGCGATCCTAATTCGGACCTGCTTCGCGTGGTTCCAGAACTGCGTGCCTTGATCGAATTCCGGCGCGTCAACTTCATGGATTCCGACTTTGGCCTGGCCGAGTCCCCGGAGATTATCTTCTGCCGGAACGTCATCATCTATTTTGATAGGCCTACTCAGATGCGCCTTTTGGGAAAATTGACGCGCCAACTGACGCCGGGCGGGTACTTTTTCGCTGGACATTCCGAGTCCCTACAAGGGATGGACTTGCCGCTGGTTCCGGTGGCGCCGGCGGTCTACAGGAAGCCCTGATGCCGGATTCGACAGTCATACTCCCGGACCTGGACCTTCAGCCGGGAGAACTCTATCTGGCTCGAAATCCCTCGATTCTACGAACGATTCTGGGATCCTGCGTAGGAGTGACCTTCTGGAACGCGCGCGTGGGCGCCGGCGCACTGTGCCATGGCGTTCTGCCGAGATGTCCGGTCCCGCGGCCATCCAACTTTAGCGTCGCCGAAGGGCACCGCTATGTCGATTTCAGCATTCGCTACTTGGCCGAACAGTTTGATGCGCTGGGGGCTCGCCGGCAGGATGTGGAGATTAAACTGTTCGGCGGCGCCGATGTTCTCCCAGTCGGCCGGATGAATTCCGGCCGGCCCACCGTCGGCGCCCAGAATTGCCAGGCCGCGTTGGACGTACTGGCGGAGGAAGGGTTCAGGATATCCGCCTCCGACTTGGGCGGGGTCCGCGGCCGGCGAATTCACTTCCATACCGGCACCGGTGAAGTGCTGCTGCACCGGCTGGCGGCCTGGAGCGAGCGGCTCCGGTGAACGGCGTTCAAAGGGCTGCACTATGAACCAACCAAAGATTCGCGTCCTCATCGTTGACGATTCGGCCGTAGTTCGCCGGACTATGAGCGAAGTACTCTCCACAGATCCGGCCATCGAAGTTATCGGCACCGCCAGCGATCCCTTCGTCGCCGCTGAGCGCATGAAGGACGAAATTCCGGACGTGATCCTGCTGGATATCGAGATGCCCCGCATGGATGGCCTCACGTTTCTGCAGAAGATCATGAGCCAGCACCCCATCCCCGTGATCATCTGCTCCTCCCTTGCCGAAGAAGGCGCCCAAAACACCTTCAAAGCTCTCGAGTACGGGGCCGTGGACATTATCGCCAAGCCGCGGCTGGGGACCAAGCAATTCCTGGAGGAATCGCGGGTTCTCCTCTGTCAGGCCGTCAAGGCGGCAGCCTCAGCCCGCTTGCAGCTTTCTAAACCCATCCGTGTGGTGGAACCGAAGCTCACCGCGGACGCGATCCTTTCGCGCGCCCAAGGTACTGTACTCGAAACCACCGAAAAGGTGATCGTCATCGGTGCGTCCACCGGAGGCACGGAAGCTCTTCGCTCGCTGCTCGAAGTTCTGCCTGCGGACTCGCCCGGCATTGTAGTGGTGCAGCACATGCCGGAAGTATTCACCCGTGCGTTTGCCAACCGGCTAGACAGTCTGTGCGAAATCTCGGTAAAAGAAGCCGAGTCCAACGATACTGTACTGCGCGGGCGGGCACTGATTGCGCCAGGCAATCACCATGTGCTTCTCAAGCGCAGCGGCGCACGCTACTATGTGGACATCAAAGACGGACCGCTAGTTTCACGCCACCGCCCTTCGGTGGATGTGCTGTTTCGTTCGGCGGCACGTTACGCCGGACAGAATGCCGTTGCCGTAATTATGACCGGAATGGGTGATGATGGCGCCCGAGGAATGCTGGAGATGAAAGAAGCCGGCGCGGCCACCATCGCTCAGGACGAAGCTACCTCCGTGGTGTTTGGAATGCCTCACGAGGCTATCAAGCGCGGCGCCGTGGATGAGATTCTTCCGCTCCAAGCGATCGCTGCATGCATGCTGAGGCGTGCCCGCTGACCAGTAAGGGGGCAGCGACCGGCAGGAAGCGCAAAGGGTGCGGCGCGCACCGCAAAACGCACCAGGAACTGGCCCGCGCCGCACTCCGTTTTGCGCGAGTTCCTTAGAAGCGCAAAGGGTGCGGCGCGCACCGCCAAACGGACCAGGAACTGGCCTGCGCCGCGCTCCGTTTTGCGCGAAGTTCCTTAGAAGCGCTACCACGAAGTAGCGTCAAGCATCGGCAGTTCCGACGCTACCTTCAAAACCTCGGGCAATGCCTCATGTGGAAAAGCGTAATCGAAGGACTGGTCTATGTCCTCCAAAGACATCCCGCTGGACAAGCATTCTAGTATTAAGGAAACGGCCAGACGCGTGCCACGAATGGCTAGCTTTCCACCCAGGAATTCAGGATCTGCGACAATCCAGCGGTAATCCTTGTAGGCTGGGGGAATCCAGTCGGTCACAAAGTTCCTCTCTTTTAGTCTAGGACGCTAACCACCGCCCACAATCGATACCGGCTTCGCCGCAGCCCGGCTCAACAATCCCCCAACCACCAAGCTCCCAAACAAAAGGACCTGACTCATCGCAGTCGTGACCAACGAATCCAAATAACCGCTATCCCCGCTCACTGCGTGAAGCACCAGCCGCAATAACCACGGGACATTGATCGCGATCAGGAAACTCAAATCCCACACAGTAAGCGTCGCTGCGAAAACCAGCACCCCTAGCATCGGACTCGGCCGCGCCAGACGCCCCACCACCCAACCGGTCCCGGCCATCGCGGCGCAGTCCAGCCCCAGCCCTGCAGTCGCAATCCACTGCGCGCCAACCACCGGCCCAATCCAGCTAAGCAGCGGATGCTCCAGCAGAAACACGAGCAGGCCCAGAGTTACCCACCCGATGGGAATCGAACGTAAAGCAATAAACAACCGCTGGCGCGTCATCGCCCGTACTCTAACAGTTTGCCTCGACCGCTAGGGCTATTGACATTAGTGTCTATGTGACACTATACTGGTGTCATAGAAACACTAATAGAAAGGAGAAACGAATATGTTCGGCATCCGCTATCGCAAGGCCAACCCCACGGACTACATCTTGCACTTCTCGAAAGGCAAATTGGCTCACGAGGGCCCCGGACTGGCGTTCTTCTATTTCGGCCCTTCAGCTACCATCCTGTCGGTTCCATTAGCGAGCGTGAACATTCCGTTCGTATTCACCGAACCCACTGCCGACTTCCAGACACTGACCGTGCAGGGTCAACTCACCTATCGCATTGCCGATCCCAAACGCGCGTCCGCCATGCTCGATTTCACTCTGGACGCCCAGGGCCGTTACTCGAGCGACCAATATCAGAAGCTGCCTGAGCGGCTGATATACGCGTTGCAGACTCTGCTGCGGGGAGAGGTGCAAGCGCTCCCTCTTCGCGCCGCACTGGTCCGCGGCGATGACCTTGCCGCTCGCGTGCTCGACCGGCTGAAGGCGAATCCCGAAGTCACTCAACTGGGCGTCGAGATTCTGAACCTGGCTCTGCTGTCCCTCCGGGCGACGCCTGAAATGGCCAAGGCGTTGGAGGCCGAAGCCCGCGAGGCTCTGAACCAAATTGCCGATGAAGCCATCTACGTGCGCCGCAACGCCGCCATTGAACAGGAGCGTCGCATCAAGGAGAACGAGCTTCAGACCGACCTTTTGGTTCAGACTAAACAACGGGAGCTGCACGAACGCGAACTCGAAGGCGAAATCGCTCTGGAAACGCAACGCGCCGCGCTGACCGATCAAAGAACCGAAAACGAGCGCAAAGAATCCGACGCCAGAGCCTACGCGCTGAAAGCCGTGCTGGAGCCTGTCCAAGGTGTGGATTGGCGGCTTCTGATGATGCTGAACTCGCAAGGCACGGATGCCCGCAACACCATCGCCATGGCCTTTCAGGAACTCGCCACCAACGCGCAAAAAATCGGCGAACTCAACATTTCGCCGGACCTGCTCCGGACTCTGCTGAGTGCGCCAGTGCAACGGGGGTGATCAATATGTTCGACCGAATGGTCCTGATCACGCGCAAAACGCGTTTGGAAGAGCTGATCGAGCGCTTCAATACACGCGCGCAGGCCAAGTTTTACATCGAACATTCGAGCGGCGATTTCTCCTCTTACGTGGAGGAGCACGACGCCTACCAGCGGTCGCTTGAACTTGTCCGCCGCTCTCTCGAAGTGGGGCTCAAGATCCAAGTGATGGATCGAGCCCTGCTTCCAACGCACGTTTTCGCAAAAGGGGACGTCGTCGTGACACTCGGCCAGGATGGCCTAGTGGCGAACACCGCCAAATACGTACAAGGCCAGCCCATCCTGGCCGTGAATCCGGACCCCGCGCGCTTCGATGGAATTCTGCTGCCGTTCCAGCCTCAGGACCTTCGTTCGCAAATCGAGCGCACGCTCGCGGGCAAAACCCCCACCCGCGCCATCAGCATGGCGGAAGCACGGCTCAAGGACTCGCAACGGCTGCTCGCGTTCAACGATCTTTTCATCGGCGCGAGTTCGCACATCTCGGCCCGCTACCGCATCATTTGCGGAGATAAAACCGAGAACCAATCCTCTAGCGGGATCATTGTGTCCACTGGCGCGGGCAGCACCGGATGGCTATCGTCGATATTTAACGAAACGTCTGGTATCGTAACTTTCTTGGGAGGCGCCCCGGTAAAACCATTGCGTCTGGATTGGGAAGAGGAACGCCTGCTGTTCGTCGTCCGCGAGCCTTTCTTGAGCCGTCACTCTCAAGCAGGGATCGTGGCCGGCATGGTCGCGCCCAGCGAACCGCTTACACTCGAATCGCAAATGCCCACCGCCGGCGTCATTTTTTCGGACGGAGTTGAGGCGGACCATCTGGATTTCAACTCGGGCGCCGTCGCCACAATCGGCCTGGCGCCAGAGAAGGCGAATTTGGTCGTGCCATGACGAAACTTCTGGTGACAGTTGACATCGTCCTCTTCACCATTCGCGACCGGCGCCTCGAGTTACTGCTAATCAAACGGCTGGCCAAGCCTTTCGAGAATCGCTATGCGCTTCCGGGTGGTTTTGTGCTGGAGGAAGAATCACTCGAAGCTGCAGCCGTGCGCGAGCTCCGCGAGGAAACCGGCGTCGACAAAGTCTACCTCGAGCAGCTCTACACATTTGGCGACCCGAAGCGCGATCCTCGCGGCCGCGTGATCACCGTCGCCTATTACGCGCTAGTACCGCGCCCGCAGGCGCTGCATGCCGGAACGGACGCGTCCGATGCAGCCTGGTTCCCTGTAGCCGAGCTCCCTGCGCTAGCGTTCGATCACCGCAAAATTGTCGAATACGCGCACCAGCGCCTTCGCAACAAGCTCGACTACACCAATGTCGGCTTCGAACTTCTGCCGGCCAAATTCACCCTCGGCGAGCTCCAGATCGTGCATGAGGCCATAATAGGCCAAGATCTCGACAAGCGAAATTTCCGCCGCAAGATCGTCCAAAAAGGCATTGTAAAACCTCTGAAGGAATGGCAGAAAACCGGCCGCAAGCCAGCCCAACTCTATCGCTTCGCCAGAAACTGAGCACCCCGGGACCAACAACCAGCCACCAACAACCAGCCACCAGCCACCGGCCACCAGCCACCAGCCACCAGCAACTAGCCGCCCGCCAGCCGCCCACTCTCTTCCCACAACCGCCGCGCCGCCGCATCATCCTGCGCGTCGCTCGTCGGATTCACCGCGCGGCACTTGTAGAAATATTTCCCGCTCACCTTCGCCACTTCGTCCGAGCTGGCGAGATAAATGATCGTTTCCGCGCCCTTCTCCGGCGATATGGCGAACAGTTTCGCCACTTGAATCCCATGTTGGAAGAACCCTCCGCTCGAATCTCCGAACCGCGTTGCAACAAATCCCGGATGCAGGCTATTCGCAGTCACACCCTTATCCGCCCATCGCCTGGCCAGTTCGCGCGTAAACAAGATATTGCACAATTTCGAGCGTCCATACACCGGAAATCCGCGATAGTCCTTGGTCGACTGCAGATCGTCGAAATCCAGATGGCGGCCCTTGTGAGCATCGGATGACGTGTTGATCACCCGGGCGCCGGGCGTTGCGCGGAGCCGCTCGGCCAATCCGAGCGTGACCACGAAATAGGACATATGGTTGGTGGCGAAAGTCCTCTCGATACCATCCGCAGTCACCTGTCGCGAACTGAACAATGCGCCGGCATTGTTGATGAGAACATCCACACGCGGTTCGGCAGCGGCGATTTCCCCGGCCACCCGCTTCATCTCCGCGATAGTCGACAAGTCGGCGTAATGCACGGCATGCGCCGCCCCAGGACCAACCGAGCGCAACTTGGCAACGGTCCCTTCGCCTCGCGACCGGTCACGCGCAATCAGCACCAGTCGCGCGCCCATGCCAGCCAATTTTTCCGCCGCCACCAGCCCAATCCCGGAAGTGGCCCCGGTAATCACCACGACCTTCCCATTCATCTCGCCCATAGGATCGCCAGTCTAACACTTCTCCCAGACCC
>JBEKJJ010000111.1:0-22593 GCA_050011295.1 Bryobacteraceae bacterium | reverse complement strand
TCCGCTTTTCGAGGTTTCGGAAATTTCCGTGGCCGCCTGGACGCCGGCAAACTCTAAGTCCTTCTTTTTCAGATCCGGGTTGTGGTCGACGCCTTGCCTTACTTGTTCACCGAAGGGGAACACAACATGAAATGGTTTTCGAGTTCATCCATTATCGCGGCGGTAACCTATGTCCTGTCTGCCGCCGCCTCCGGGCAAAATGTGCCCGAGCCGCTTATCTCTATCTCTGCACCCCAGCAAAACGGCACTTATCAGAATGACCCCGTGCGCATCACTGTGCATTTCAGCGCTGACGCGGATGCGGGCACATTGGAGGCCCGTCTGAATGGCGCCGATATTACGAAATACTTCGAACCGGGCGCCTGCGCCAGCGCGGGCGGTTGTGACAAGAGCGCCGAAGTCTTGCCTACGGACCTGGCGACGGGTGACAATCTTTTCACTGCCGATGTACAGGGAGCGAATCAATCGGCCGGGACGGCGCGGATCAAATTCGAGTACCAGACGGCCGGTTTCAACGGCGAACCGATCCGGAAAATGATTCCCGCCGTCGCGGTGCAAAGTGTGGACTTGGTCTCGTGGCAGAGCGATCCGAGGGATATCAACAACTATCAGATCGTGGTCGGTCCTGGTCCCGGATTTCCCCGCCGCACCTATTCGCCCACCGGGCTGGGATGCAACGTCGGGGTAGGGATTAACTCGATGCAGATCCTCGTGCTAGGCCGCAAATCACTCGATCCGGACAAGACCGTTGCCAGCGACACGAGTCACCCCGGCCAGGCGTGTTTGACAAACTCGGGAAGCATAGCCGGCTTTCTCAAATCTCTTCCGGCTGGCGACGTTGTGATTGCGCATTCGTTCACCGGTATGGTCCGAGGATTGGACACAACAGCCATCGGTGGTTCCACGTTTCCGACGATAACCGGCCTCCCGCAGCCTTACTACTACAGTGTCATCGGCGTAGCCGGTGCGAAACCTGGCACGGCGTATGAAAGCTACGATCCGGTGTATCACCAGAGCATCTCGGACTTAAACCCACTCAAAGGCTCCTTGATGCTGACTTTTGGTCAAGATTACTTCTTTGTTCCATCTCAATATCGCGCCATTCAGGTCATCCCCAACGACCCGGCATATCCCGGAAATCGAACCTCCACGGTGATGATGCCCGGTGCGGACTTTCATGGAACACTGCCCAACGGGGCAAACGGAGGCTTCCTGCTGGTGGTCATTGATCGCATGGTTGGAAATGTGCAACTTAAGGATGTATTTGCAACCAATAGTTCAGACCCGAATGGAGCGCGTAATGCTCTGCGGGAACTGGGGTGGATCATCACCCAACAACCGCTGAATCATCTGATCATTCTCACTACAATCGGCGTCCCGTTTGCCTCCCCGAACCAGGTGAGTGTGGATTTCTTTACGGCTATTAGCGCCCTCGGTGGTAACGGCTATATGATGCCGAAACTGGTTCCCGCCTCTTCCGGACAGCCGCCTACCTACACGCTGATCAATAGTATGGATTCTGAGTATCGCAATGGACACCAGTTGGTAGAGAACTCCTCACTCTGGAGTGATCAAAAGGAAACCGGTGAAATCTCCGGATTCATGAAGCGCGACCGCAAGAACTCCTGGTTCGTCGACGTTGCACTCACGGACCAGCCCAATCTCGGATCGCCGGCCTTGTTTACTCAAGAGTGGGAGCAGGTTGCCTTCGAGCAGGCTCAGGACTGGCCGCAATGGACGCCGGGACAACAGCTCGCCTATCAAGACCTGACATCTTCGGCAAGCTACGAAAGGTGGATTGGCTCGGCACTTGGATGCGGCACATCCTGTCAGCCCATCCGCGCCTATTACGACGGGGGCATCGGATCCTCAGGGCAGGCTCCACCAGTGACAAGCATTAGCTACGACAACATTCAGTACAACGGAAATCCCAACTACACGGCGGCTGATCTCCAGGCAGTTACCCAGCAGTTGGCGAAAGAAGAGGGTTATTTGAGAAATGTCTATGCCCTTTACGGGCAGTTCAGGCAACTGACCACTGAAACAAGCAGCAACGTTTCAGTCCAGCTTTCTCTTGTGGCGCAGCAGATCCAATCGAGCATTCCAGACAATAACTCGACACTGGTCCTCGATGGGCTGTCGACGGCATCGGCAGCCACTGCGGTGCTAAGTTTGCTACCCGGGGCCGGTGCAGGCTTCGCCGCGGTGAGCACCGTATTGGGCTCGCTGAGTGTTCTCGGCCTTATTGCCACGACCGATGAAGTGGCGCACGATGGATACGAAGTCACCCTGAATGACCTGGCGCAAAAGACCAGCACAATCGGGACGACTATGGCTAACTCCACGGACGTCATGTTTACTGCCATTGTCAACGACTGGGGCAAATTGCAGACCATCGGCTTCGGGTATGGGTCTCACACCGCTCCCTGGTATTTCTGTCCGAGTTGCAAAGATTACCCGGCGCCACGGACCGCATTGCCTGCGATCGCTTGGGGAGCGAAGCGAATGTTTTATCAGCAACTGCTTGGTAAGGTGTTTCGGCTGGACGTTTTCTTTCAACAACCCGCTGCGAATCCTACCCAAGTCGGGAGCTTCTTCGATAAACCGTATACCGCCAGTGCTTGCCATAGCTACTACTACACTTCGCCGCAGGATTCGTGGCTGCTGTACCCAAGCCTTAATCCGACCGTGAATAACGCTCTGGATATGTTTATCATCACGGCGATCAAGAAAACAAAGCCGTCGGAGTGGGGGATGGATCTGTCTTTCCCATCGCAGTCGTTGCTCGACGATCTGTTCATGGCGCCGGAGAAAGAACGCGTGCCGGGAACTACGGACGACTACCGCATTTCAGGTGGTGCGGGCTTTGCCCGAGACCAGTTTTACACCTTCAACTGGGAGAGCGATCCGCAACCGTATGATATCCTCCTGCTTCGCCCCGCTGAAAAAAACGGCAAACCAGTCTGTATCTTGAAGTGCAAAACGAACAATTGCGTGCCATAACTTTCGGAGCATCTGAGCGCGCACGGTAACTCGGGCGGAAACTCCAATTGGTTTCCGTCCGAGGAAGGCGGTGTTCGGCGAGCTAAGGCCCCGCTGCGCTGCTTCTCATCCGCAGTAAAGCGCGACTCCCCGATGGTCGTCGCTCCTACATTTCCTGCATGGTGGGACGGATCGAATCGGTAGAGCCGACTGACCTTTCTCTAGCTGAAAGCCAGCAATTAGTCAACGGTCCCGACTCTGCGCGGTCTTCGCGTCCAGCAAGGCGCGATGATTGCACTTTGCTTCGGGACCACAAAGTGACCACGGCTGGGATCCTTGGTAGAAACTGCGATTCAGCGCTATCAACTTCTCAAACAGCGCGCGGTTCTGTGCATCGACCAAGCCTTAGAGCCTGAGAGTATCGAGAGAAGCAGAAAGCGCCGCCGGCATTCTTGAGATTTCGAAAATTTTCGAGCCGCCGGGAGTTCCCAGCAGCGCAAACTCCAGCAATGCGAATAAGATAGCCCTGGTTCGGGAATTGCCTTACAAATGCCGAGCGACGCAGTCAGCAATATACGTCGCGTAACCAAAGGAGACACTCAATGAAAAAAATAAACGCGTCGCTGGGCCTGGGTGGCTTAGCTCTGCTGTCGCTGATGCTTTGTAAGGCCACATTTGCCGGGGAACCGCCGGACAACGTTCGAGGCGATTGGACAATTTATTCAACCAGCATCGAAAACGGTTCGACTGTCGTGAAGCACGTGCAAATCGCGCAATACGGCAACAGGATTACCGGATCTTTCGAAGGACCTGTGCAGTCGGGACCGATTCAAGGAGAGGTGAAGGGGCATCACATTAGATTCAGCACTGTGACCCGCACCGTACTCAACTTCCGGGGACAGATCTACGGCGACAGCATGTCGGGCACGTACGGGATTCGCGGCAAGAGCGCCCCTTGGCAGGCGACCCGCCCCGCCACGGTTGCGGTGGCAGCTCCGCCGTCGAATGGAGTGGCCTATCAATCTCAACCCGTGCTAGCACCTCCGGCGCCCGCACCGCCAGTGTACTATCAGGCTCCGGTTCAACAGAATAACTACAGCCCGGCGCCTGCTCCGGCTCCACAGAATAGCTACTACAACTCGCCGCCTGCTCCAGTTCAACAGAATAGTTATAATCCGACGCCAGCACCGCTACCGGCGGATCAACTGAACGCGTTGGTCGCACCCATTGCGCTGTACCCGGATGCGCTGGTAGCGCAGGTGTTGGCGGCAGCCGCTTTCCCCGAGGAAGTGTCGGCGGCCGACGAGTGGGTCCATCAAAATTCGAACCTCACGGGTTCGGTTCTCGCTCAGGCCGTAGATCAACAATCGTGGGATCCGAGCGTAAAGGCCTTGACGCAGTTCTCATCCGTTCTCGATAACCTGGCAAAGAACCTCTCCTGGACCTCGAGCCTGGGCGAGGCGTATCACTTCCAGCAGTCGGATGTGATGGCGGCGGTTCAAGCGATGCGTGCCAAAGCGCAGGCGGCGGGCGCGCTGCAGTCGTCCTCGCAGATCAACGTCACTCAACCCGCTCCAAATACGATTGTGATCCAGCCGGCGAACCCGCAGGTCATTTACGTTCCGCAGTACAACCCCGCGATCGTGTACGGTGCGCCTCTGGTTGTTCCGTTCTACACACCGCCCGTGGCCTTCGCGGCCGCATCGGTGACGTTCGGTTCGGGCATCTCCATCGGTGCCTTTTTCGGAGGCGGCGGCGTGGTTGCCGGCGGTGTGGTTGGCGGTTTCGGCTGGGGCTTCCACGCCTGGAACATTAACTGGGGCTGCTGCGGCGGTGGCGGTAATACAACCATCGTTTACAACCACAACACCTATATCAACAACCGGACTTGGAACAACAATCACTACAACGGCTACCATGCCTGGAGCGGAGGAGCGGCCGGAACTCAAAACCGCGGGTATTACGGCAACAACGGCTCCTATCATCCCAATCCCGGCTATCATCCCGGCGAGGACACGCACTATGGCCCGAACGGTGGCTATCACCCGAACGAGTATTTCGGCCCCAATGGGGGCCTACACCCGGACGTTCCCCACTCTGGTACGGTGCCGAATGGCGGAGACAACGGGAATCATGGCCTGATTGGCGGCAATGGCGGAGTTCAGCGAACCGCCCAAGCTAGTCCACAACGTTCAAACGGCGAATTGGCTCAGAACCGCAATGACAACCAGCCGCGCTTAGGTGGTGCGGAACAGAACCGCTCCCGGTTCAGTGGAGATGGGGCTGGCAACCGGTACGAAAGCAATCGAGGTCGTCGTAGCATGGGCGGCGGTCGCGCGGAACGCGAGCCCAGAATGCACGAAGAACATCATTCCGGTGGCGGCCGCCGGCGTTAATAGGACATCCACCAATTTAAATAAGGAGAATGAAAATGAAATCGAATAAGAACAAAACAGCAACGTTGAAGCAAATGATTCTGGCCGGAATGCTGCCGCTCGCAGCCATCGCGATTGGCGTGATCGGCACAACGAACCTGGCGTTCGCCCAGGGCTCCTCGATCACCTTCCAATCGCCGGCCGAGGCCAGTGATGCTCTGGTCAAAGCGGCGAAGAACCACGAGAGAGCAGCAGTCTCACAGATTCTCGGGCGGGAAGTTACTGCCCTCCTGAGCACGGGGGATAAAGAAGCAGATGAAGCTGCCATGGACTCCTTCGTCGCCAAGTACCAGAAGATGAATCGCTGGGTTGACATGTCCGATGGCAGTCGCGTTTTTTACATCGGAGCAGACAACTTCGCGTTCCCCGTGCCACTGGCGAAAAATGGCTCGGGCCGATGGTACTTCGATGCAGTGGCCGGAGCCGAGGAAATCCGGGCTCGTGAAATCGGGCGAAACGAACTGCTCACCATCGACGCCAGCGCCGCGATCGCCAGCGCTCAAGAGATCTACTCCACTAGTGCCGGCTCGTCGCATGAATTTGCGCAACGCATCATCAGCACCTCAAACAAACAAGACGGGCTTTATTGGCCCGCCGGTGAAAAAGAAACGCCTAGCCCCCTTAGCGACCTTGATAAACTGCCGAAGCAGTCGCTGAGTTCATCTACTCTCGAAGAGCCTTTGACCCTCGATGGCTACACTCTGCGCATCCTTACCGCCCAGGGCGATGATGCTCCTGGCGGAGCGCAGAGCTACATCGTGGATGGAAAAATGATTGGTGGCTTCGCCATCCTGGCTACGCCCGTTAAATATGGAGAAACCGGGATCATGACCTTCATGACCGGCCGCGACGGCGTCGTCTACGAGCGGAATCTGGGTCCGGACACGGCCAAGATCGCAGCATCCATTAAGGAGTTCAACCCGACGGATGAGTGGTTACCCGTCGAATAGTCGCTCGCGAATCCGCTACTGTTTGTACTTCCCCTTGTAATTATCATGGCGGCCTGTCTTCGGCAGGCCGCCATTTTTTTTATCAGTGCGGTTCAATAATCCACGCGTTCGACGCGGAAATCTTGTTCAGGTAGGCAACTTTTCGTCCGTTCGGCGAAGGCACGGCCCAACCTTGAATATCTCCCAAAGGAAACAACCGGCCGTCCTGTTGGACATAATCCATGCGGGTACCGATGCTGGTTTCCACTGTCACAAACCATCCGTTCCCATCGGCGGTCCACCCCAGTTCCGACAAATCCGTGAGGCCGGCGATGTTCAACTCGCGCTCGCTCGGATGGCCCTTCCAACTTACGATGCGGATCTTGGCCGACCGGAAGTCGTGATTGGGAATCGCCACTTCGGAACCATCCGGCGACAGGGTCCAATCTCCTAAATACGAGGGAAGCCAGGCTGTCCTTGCAAGTTCGCGGCCCACTCCATGAACCGGATCCAGTTCATAGAAGATGTAATGTTGACGGTCCGTGGTGGTTCTCAGGACGCAACGCGCTCCATACGCGCAGCGAAACTCATCAACTGGTCCGCCGATAGGGACAACTTCCGGTGTTCCCCCCTTCACCGATATGCGCATCAGCGTGTAAGGTGGCCCTTGGTGGTCTAAAAGGCCGACCTCATAAAGAACCGATTGCCCGTCCGGAGCGAGTTGCGGCAGCACCTCCCAAGTTCGCGGTGTTGCAATAATCGGCTCCGCGGTGCGCTGATCGATGCGCTGCTTGAAGATATCCCAGCTTCCATTCCGATCCGATTCGAAGATCACGGTGCTGCTATCGGCTGTCCAGGCGTGGGGGAAATTCGAGCGCTGTTCCAACGTCAGACGGTAAGCGCCGATAAATTGCGGCGGAGATGGCGAAAAGTCGGCAACGAATACCGCATCCTGGTTTGTTCGTCTGATGACCATGAGCCGCTTTCCGTCGGACGTCGCGGTCAAGCTGTATATGCGATCTCTCGCTCCCAAGGCAACGTCCACGAGCTTGCTCGGGGAACCACGAAGCGAGCCGTTGGAGGAATCCATCTTCACTGCCCAGATTTCGCTGCCTTCATTGGAGCCTGGTTTCTTTAGCCGCAAGAACAGTATCCGTCCATCGGAAAGTGAGACTGCCGATTCGATCCAGACATCGGGCAGGCTCGCCGTCAGCTTTCCAGTTTCCACATCGACGAACTCGAGGCTCCGCTTGTAGAAGCGGTCCTGCGGGACGATCCCTAGATCCTGGTTGCCGGAATAATGCCGGCGCTGCAGCCCCAAATGCCGCCCATCGGCGGTCCAAACGAGGCAGGAAAACGTGTCACCGGCAGGACCGCTGATAACAGGCCGTGTTCCCTCACCCGTAGCGGTCACGGTCCAGATGGCGGAACGGTCCCCACTGATGAAGGCGAGCCGCGTTCCGTCCGGCGATGGGATGCCGTTCCTGGCATCGGTTCGCAGCTGACGAGGTTCGGCGCCGGTCATGGAGATGGACCAGATACTGTGTTGGTTGGTAGTTGGGGAAAACCCGCTGGCAACCAGCTTGGTGCCCCCCACAAACCAGAGCAGTTGGTCCGCCAGGAAATCCTTCGGGGCACGCAGCGGGTCGGTCTCACCGGTTTGATTGGTGCGGACAAAAATTCCGTCCACGTTGGCGTATGCCGTGTACACGCCGTCGGGCGATATGGCGGCAGCCGTCGCGCGATTTTCCGGAACCAGCGAAGTGACCTGATACAACCCCGGACGGTGATTCTGCGGCCGGAAGAATATCCACAGAATGGCGGCCAGCGCCGCCAAGAGCGCCACCGTGACAGCGATCATCGCCTTGGTGCGCCGCGTTCGGGGGAGCCGAAATGCATCCTGGGTGTGGGAATCCACGCGCCCGGTGTCCCATTCGGCCAACACATCTGCGATGGTCCGAGCGGCCGGGCGTGACGCAGGATCTTTCGCCAGCATCCCAATGATCAAGGACTCGAGACCCTCCGATAGCTGCGGATTCAACTCAGAGGGTGGGGCGGCTTCTTCCCCCGCGATGGCTTGCAGAGTCTCAAACGGGGACGCAGCCTGGAACGGATGCCGGCCGGCGGCCAATTCATAGAGGACCAGTCCCAAAGCGAATACATCGCTAGCACCAGTCAAAGTCTCGCCCATCACCTGCTCGGGCGACATGTAGCGCCAGGTACCCGCAAATACATCGGAAACCGTCGTCGCGCTCCGCTTCTCGTTCTCGCCACCCAGGCGTCGAGCCAAACCGAAATCCAGAACCTTGACCCGCCCGTCGGGCCGCACCATCACGTTCTCCGGCTTTAGATCGCGGTGCACCACTCCGGTCGCGTGTGCCGCTGCCAAAGCATCGGCGATCTGCCGGGCAATCCCGATCAGCCGCCGAGCCGGAACGGGCGTGCCACGCAGTTGGCTAAGTGGCACGCCTTCCACTAATTCCATGACGATCGCCACGGTAGTGTCCGATCGAAGGACCTCATGGATGGTGACGATGTTCGGATGATTCAAGGCCGAGGCGGTCCGCGCTTCGCGAATGAACCTTTCCCCGGCGCCCTCCAAACCAAGCGACTCCGGGTTGAGGAATTTCAGCGCTACGATCCGTTCCAGCTCCAAGTCGCGCGCGGCGTAGACGTCGCCCATGCCTCCATGCCCGAGATGTTCAGTGATGAGAAAATGACCAATTTTGGTACCGACTCGATCCGTTGAGAACGCGGGCTGCTCGAAGGCCTCGGTCAGAATCAGTACCTGGCGGATTACATCGGGATTGGAGCCTGAGGCTTCCAGAAAAGCGATTCGTTCGCTCTTCGGATAATTTACCGCCGCATTGGCCAGATCAAGGATGTTCCGCCATTGTTCGTCGCTTAAGCCCGCAGCCATCGGTACCACCCGTCACTTACTTCCACTCCGCCTTGAGCAACTGGCGAGCGAACTGCCAGTGGCGGTGGACTGTCACTGTGGCACAACCGAGTTGTTGCGCAATTTCTTCGGCAGTTCGTCCCTCGAAAACTTTAAGCTCGACAACTGTTCGAATTACGGGTTTAATGGCCTCCAGCCGCGACAGCATATCTTCCACCTCGATCAGACCGCTGTTCGACTCCAGGAGCAATTCATCCCACACCGGGATCTTTTGAGCTTTCTGCGAGAGAGGTCTGGCATGGTGGATCAGCAGCCGTTTCATAATCTGGCCGGCCAAGGCGAGGAATGCCGCCTTGTCATTGGGGTGATCGGTATCCGCCGGTTGCAGCTCTTTGATCTTAACCAGCTGAAGATAGAGCTCGTTCACCAAAACCGTAGGTTGCCAACTATGACCTGGGCGCTCGCCGCGCATTTGCCCAGCCGCGATCCGCTTTAACTCCGGATAGAAGAGGTCCATGAGCTTAGCGCCTGCGTCGCTATCGCCCTTACGAAAGGCAGCCATCAATGACGCGATCGAGCTTTGCGTTGAAGGCACCATTGGAGTCAGTGTACCGGAAAAGTACACGGTCCGCACCGCGAAGCGACTCTCACGCTGGTCTCGCCGGCATGGAAATCACGCGCCCCTGAAACCTGCCATGTAGAATTCGGCCCGGCTCTTCACGACGTCTCGGAAAGTCCCGCGAACGTCGGGACGCCAATAGGTGGCAAGCTCCCTCGCTTCAATCCGATCCAGGTGGCCACTGCATTGCATTATCAGGGGCGAATGTAATCCGGCAACTTAACCAAATCGAGACAGCGCTGAAACGAACGATCACAGCGATGTTTCGCGGGCAAAAGATCAGAATGAATCCGAAAAAGGAGTACAAACAGATGAATTACGACCAATTGCAACGGCGACGTCTGGAGCGGCTGGCTTACCGGCTGTGGCTGGATCGAGGTAGCCCCATGGGGTCTCCTGACGAAGATTGGCTACGCGCCGAAGACGAACTTCGCCGGGAGCGCGTGGGGGAATTATTGGTAGGCTGTTTTCGAATGGGGCCGGTCACGCATTGAGTCTGGATCCAGCGCGTCGCTGACTGCGGTTTGGCGCTGCCCTTGCCAGTGAGCGCCATGTTTCGAATTGCACGCAGCTTCATGGAGCAATTCTCGAGACCTGCCCTGCTCCTGACCAAGCCCATCACTTCGGCCGCAATCTTCGGCCTGATCGAGATAGCCCAGCTCCAGCCCACCGACAAAGTGTTCGGCCCCTCCGGTGTCCTGCGCACGAAATGCGGTAAGAAAGCCTATCGACAATCCTATGCTCCGCTTTCATCATCGAGCAGATTACCCGGCCAGCCTACAGCGAGAATCCCTACGATATAAATGTCGCTCGCATGGAATCCCACGGCGGGTTGCTGGGTAGGCCCTCAGATCTTGTGCAATTCCTGAACCAGGTCTCGGGTTTTTCCGGCGCGCCTGACGGTGAAACCCGGGACGGACTCAGGACTTGCCGCGTGACTCCATGGCCATGGCCACAAGAGCGCCGATCAGGGTAGCGGGGAAGAGCTGGCCAACGATGGCTTCGGCCACTGTAAGCGAGCGCGCGAAAGGATGCAGCGGCGCGATACTGCTGCCGACGGAGGTAAGCGTAGCGAAACTGAAATAGGTCAGCTTCGACGTAAGTTGGTCCATATCCGCCGGCGCGGTAACGAAGGAGAATGAGCCCGGGAGCAGTTGCTCAACAAACTGAAATGCGGAGGCCCACGCCATACCTATAAGAAGGTAGGCGGATACACCACCCTGGATGCGGCTCCAGGTCACACGGCCCCCACGAAGCATTACAAGCAACACGATGCGGACATAGAGAAGTAGCGTTATGGTGACGAGAAAGCTACCCCACTGATGAAGAAACGGAATGGGATGGAGACGGGCGGCCACCAGCACTACCCCACTGACGAGGACGACGGCGATCACCAGAGCCTTCGCGAGATGGCTCTGCTTTATGGTTAGGGCCGCGTAGATCATTAGAACGACCACAACAAGCTCGAAGAAAAGGCGGCCGCGCAGGCCCGCCTCGCGAAGAGGTGTTATGACGAAGATGAGAATGGCCATCGAGATCGTTATCAGGGTAAGGCCGAGGTCTCCGGACCAGAACTCGCGCAGGCGCATGTGAAGAACCGACCTTCGAGTTTCTTGGATGTACTGTGCCATGAAGAAGCATCCTCCCATACGATTAGCGGCCCGCGGCAAATGCGTCCGTGACCGCTTCAATACCATAGGCACTCGTAGGATCCCCGCAGTTTGCATCGTTAGGGAATCACGAAGCCGCACATAGATAAGCATTTCCATAACCAATGCATCCTGCGTCTCTGCCAGGGCGTCCGGCTCGGAATAAGGCGCTGCAGGTAGCGCAATCGCCTTTGTCCGCAACATCCGCGAGGGCCGAGCAAGATCAGCGTGAACACAGCAACATCCTTCCCTCTCCTCGTGTCTCTCTCGAGTTTTCGTGAATTCCCGAGAGCGTGTCGTAGTCCTGAATGAGAGCAGTGTTATCGAACCAGGATTGCGTAAAACGCGTGCGGATCAATCCAGGACTTACGGCGTTTAAGGGAATTCCGTGGGCCAAGTTCGTTCGCTGCGGTGGGGAGCAGCCTGGCAATCCGGCATTGTAGGCGGTGAGCCGCTGTTCGCCATCGAAGCTGTTGGTGGAGGTAGTCAATACAAATCGCCCCGCAGCAGCCGCTTTTCACGACATTTAGGAAATACCCGAAGCCCGCTCGGTTGTCAGCGCCGTTAATCTGGTTCCTTTCAACAATCTGCTGTTGGCCCTACGGTTGCACCATCAGCATACGAGATTGCAAAAACCAGAAGGAGATCGAAAATGACTAAACATATTTTGGTGATCGCAGCGCTCGCGGCCGGAATGGCCTTCGCCCAAGGCGATCAGACGGCGCGCATCGTTAAGGAGGTTCGCCACGAACTGGTAATGCTTCCCTATCTGGATGTATTCGACTACCTCGCCTACCGGGTGGACGGCAGTACCGTGACTTTGATCGGGCAGGTGACCAGGCCCACCTTAAACAGCGAAGCCGAGAAAGTGGTCAAGAGTATCGATGGCGTGAGCAAAGTGGATAACCAGATTGAGGTGTTGCCTGTATCGCCGAATGACGATCGGCTGCGGCGCGCTCTCTACAAGGCGATCTACGGATACCCGGCCCTCAGCCGATATGATTTGCCCGTGATCAAGCCGATCCGCATCATTGTGAAAAATGGAAACGTGACTCTGGAAGGCGTGGTCGATGGCCAAGCCGACAAGAACCTCGTGAACATACGAGCCAATGGCGTCCATGGCGTGTTCTCCGTAACTAATAACCTGCGGGTTGGAGAATAGCCAAAATCAGCTAACGCGAAGAATAGGATCCAGCATCGGCGCGGCGTAGGAATCGCTGCTGGGTGGAAGTGTCTTTCGGACCAAAAAGGACAAAAAGCATATGAAAAGAGTTTCAAATTTCCTTATCTTGATTGGGTTGAGTTGGACGGCCGGTATGGCGTGGAGCCAGGACGGGGGATGGCCCCGTGTGGTGAACGACGGCAGGAACGAAATTGTCGTCTATCAGCCCCAGCCTGACTCGCTCGACGGCATTACGCTCCAAAGCCGTGTTGCCGTTTCCATCAAGAGGCCGGAAGACAATGCCCCGTTGTTCGGCGCCTTATGGGTGATCGCTACGCTTGACATCGACCGGGATCAGGATCTGGCTCGCGTAGTGTCCGTTAAAATCGACCGGACCCGTTTCGCCGATGTTGCAGACAGCGACGTGCAGTCATTGGTCCAGTTTCTGGAAGCCGACGTTCCGCAGTGGGATCTTTCGATTTCGCTGACGCGCCTGCGGGCTAGTCTCCAGGCCACCGATGGAGGCCCGAACCCCGATTACCGCAATGATCCTCCGAAAGTGATCGTGGTGAATTATCCAGCGATCCTGTTGCTGCTCGATGGCGAGCCACGGCTTCAGGACGCGGGAGCCGGCGGTTTGCAGCAGGTGGTCAACACCGCTCTGCCGGTGATCTTCGATCCGAAGAGCAAACAGTATTGGTTTTTCGGGTCGAGCGTGTGGTTCACAACCACCAACCTGCTGGGCGGGACTTGGACGCCAGCCGACAAAGCCCCTTCGAACATCGGCGATCTGGTCCAGGACAAGGACACATTGGAGGCTGCGCAGGCCGACGCGGGCAAGGCAGCTTCGGCGGCACAGCTCCGCTCCGCAAAAATCATAGTGGCGACGGAACCCGCGGAACTGATCGTTACGGAGGGCGCTCCCAAGTACAGCCCGATCGTAAGCGGGGATCTCCTGTACGTGACGAATACCGACAGCGACATTTTCATGGAAGTTGCGACGCAGCGCCATTTCATCGTGTTGTCGGGCCGCTGGTTCGCGGGCCCATCCATCCAGGGGCCCTGGAGTTTTGTCGCTCCCGACGCGCTGCCCAAGGTATTCGCTAAGATTCCGGAAAACTCGCCCAAGGCCAACGATCTTGCGTTTGTGCCTGGCACGGATCGCGCAAAGGACGCGGTGATGGACAATGTGATCCCGCAGACGGCGGAGGTATCGCGCAAAGACGCGAAGATCGAGGTGCAGTACGACGGCGCGCCGCAGTTTTCTCCCATTCCGAACACGTCTCTTGCATATGCGGAGAACACTCCCGCCCAGGTGCTTCGGGCGAACGGACGATACTACGCGTGCGACGAGGGAGTTTGGTATGTCGCGCCGGCAGCTACCGGGCCGTGGGCGGTATCAGACGTGCGGCCCGTTGGAGTGGACGATATTCCGCCCAGCAATCCGCTCTATAACACCAGGTTCGTCTACATCTACGACTCCACTCCCGATGTTGTGTACGTGGGTTACCTTCCCGGCTATCGCTGGTCGCTGCCCTATCGTGGAGTGGTGTTTTACGGAACCGGATATCGCTATCGCGGCTGGGCCGGGAGATATTACTACCCGAGGCCCACGACGTGGGGTTTTTACGTTCGCTACAACGCTTGGGCAGGCTGGAGCTTTGGAATGAGCTGGACCCCAGGCTGGCTGGGAATCTCGTCCCGGTGGGGATCGGGCTGGGCTGGGTGGGGGCCTGCGTATGGTCCCGGAAATCGTCGGGGATTTTGGTCGGGGCATAACGCAGGCGGATGGTTTGGCCCAGGCGGTTATCGGCCGCCGAGGCCGCCAGGGTGGCGCCCGCCGCTTCGGCCCGGCGTTCGTCCGCAACCCTGGTTTCGTGGACGTCCAGGCAATATCTATAATCGGCCGGGCACACCCGGAATCCGTCCGGGGCCCGACAGGCTTCCGCGTCGGCCGGAAACCGGACCCCGTCCAGGGCAGCCCCATGGACGTCCCGGTGGAGACAAAAATAAACCAAAACCCGGTCCCGGAGTACGCCCGCCTGCCGCGCCCGACAAAGGACGTCCGGTGCCAACACAACCTGGACGTCCCGATGCCTCGAAACCAGGCTTCGGACGGCCTCCTGCAACGCCGGACAAAGGAGCACCAGGACCCCGTCCCGGGCAACCGCAACCTGGACGCCCCGATACATCCAAGCCCGGCCCGGGGGTGACACCTCCTGCGACGCCAGACAAGGGTGGACCAGGAGCCCGTCCAGGGCAGCCGCAACCTGGACGCCCCGATGCATCCAAGCCGGGCCGCGGAGTACGTCCCCCGGCAGCGCCAGGCAACGATGGCTCGGAAGTCCGTCCAGGTACTCGCCCGGGTACGCCTCCTGGTAGTGGTACACCCGTGACGAGGCCAACTACGAGGCTTCCGAAACCGGAAGACGCTCCGGCCGCAGCGCGGCCAACCCCCACGCCAGCTCGTCCTGCGCAGCAACAGCCGGCGGGCAAAAACCAGAAAGTGCGGCCGGCTGTTCAGACCGAGCCGCGCGATGGAGGCTCGATAGAAGCGGAGCGTAAAGCGCGAGAGCGGGGAGCGGCCATAGCGCCGCAGGCTGTACAGCAGAAAAAGAAGTAGAACCACTGTTCGGCAAGCGTGAGAGACGGCTGTGCATTGATGCTTACAACAAGGGTGCCCCAAGTGAATATGGAAGGAAGCAAGAGCGACGCAGTGGTCCGATTGGATGAGCAGCGCTGGGAGGTGTATTTGGGCGCGCACGAAGTCGAAGTCCGCGCAGGTTTTGCAACAATCGTGACGGCCTGGCTGGAGCGCATTGATCCAGGCACGCATCGGCGCATCAAGGGTTTAAGGCTAGTCGCAGCTTATGGGATCGCGGCCATGCTGGGGACACTGCTGGGTAGTTCTTATGGTCTCCCTGGTGGCGCTCTGCTGGGATATCTCGCTGCCGGGTTTGCATTGTGGGCCAGCGTGTCTGAGGGCGAAACGACAAGATTATCCTCCAGCCGCGACCTTGTTCTATTGATAACAGCCGCCATGCTGGGCGCATTAGCCATGATTGTTCTCTGCCCGCTGGGAGGAGTTCACGGACGCCCAGGGTCCGAAATGGTGCTAGTGACCGGGGCGTTTCTGGTGGGCTATTTGAAACGATTCGGAACCCTTGGGGCGGGCATCGGCTCGCAAATTTATATCGGACAGCTTCTGGCCTATGGTTACGGACTGACCCGCTCGGAGCTGTCGACCCTCGCGCTGGCGGGGTTGATTGCCCTGATCGCTGCGATTGTACCGCGACTGCTTAGCGGCCCGGCGGAGCATCCCGCGCTGGCGCCGGCGATTGGTTACGCCACTGCGGCCAATGATGACGGGTCCAAGGAACTTCGGATGGGTTTGCAAGCGGCGGTTGCCGCCCTCGTGATCGTGGTGTTGAACGATACGATCGGTCTTCAGCAGTCAGCCTGGGCAATTACGGCGTGCACCTACGTTATTGCGGGCTCAGCAGCCGGCACTGCGGATCGCGTTCGGCGCCGTATTATCGGAACCCTGATCGGCGTGCCGCTTGGAATTGCCTGCTTGCCCCTGGCTCTATATGCGCCGCCTTTGGCCTGGCTGGCGGCAGCGGTGGCCATGGTTATTTACGCGATGGCGTTGCCTGATCGATATGACATCGCGTGCGCGGCGTACTGCTACACGCTCATGGTGACGCTGGCGGTATCGGGAGAACATTCGATATTCGTTCTAGCAGCAAGAGCGTGGGAAACGCTCCTCGGTGGAGCGCTCGGCCTGATCATGGCTAAACTCATTTTGCCCCGGCGAACCACTGGGCTGCGCTAGAAAATAGCTGAAAGGCTGAGGCGAAAGGCGAATCAGCAGGCCATTCTTGCGGAATTCTTTCAACTCTGAACTTAACTCGAAGATCCGAAAGCCAAGCATTTATATAACGTGCCCCCGGAGAGTGGAACACCCGAGGCCTCGCGGTTCAGTGGACAGCGGCTCCGCATTCAGCAGTCAATTCTAACAGTATGGGGCAACTTGAGCGCATGGTGCTGTATCGATCAAGACACTACCGAGCGCATCCAATTTAACGGAGCCATAATGAGAAGTGTTTCCAGCAGGGCTAAATTTGCTCCTCCGCTTGAGAGCGGGCCCGGCGTTTGCGGCGAGTGGTATTCGCCGATCGCGCCCGGGCCACCATCGGATCCATTAACCTCGCGCCCGGTAGCTTCGATAGCCGCCGCGAACTCGCCATTGAGGTTCGAGACCAGGATGTCATTGATCGTCTTCATACAATCGCGCACCACGATTGGGAAAATTCGCGCCCACCGGAATTGACGGATGCCGGCCTTTTAGCCGAACAGCAGGGCAGCGACACGAACGTCTCGGAAGACCTGGCGCTCAATCCCGACAGCAAATAATGGTTGCATCGTAAAGGTACGCTCCCCTTTCGCCATCTCTGAAGTTCTGCACATAGCTCCCGTGGGTCCTACCCGCCAGGGGAATGCTCGCGTCTTTATGCGAGGCTCACGAGAATTCGGGACTTTTCAGGCCTTTCGCGAAATCGCAAACGCATAAGTCTCCTGATCTCCGTGACCTGGAGAGGGCCATCGCGGTGCATTCACGGAGTGCGGATGTCGCAAGAAAGAAGCAGATGAAATGTTCTCAAAATCGGCGATTCTCGCGCGGGCTAGTCACAGCCCTCACATTGTTCTTGGCCGTCGGCCATTGGTTTTACTGGATCGCGCGGCGATCCGGTGTGCTATCGGCCAGAAAGCTTCTTACGTCGTTCACAATCGCTGCCGCATCGATGGCTTCTCCTATCGCGTTTCTGCGGCTGAGCACAAACGCCAACTTCCAGCAGGAGGGAAACTAACATGAGAAACCGGTGGATTCCATTTTCATTGGCTCTAATCGTCTTGGCCGGAGCAGTATGGGCCGAGGACTCGAATCATGGGCATGCCTGGACCTATGCAGGAGCAGAAGGGCCTCAGCACTGGGGTGAGTTGCAGCCCGCGTATTCCATCTGCAAGCTCGGCAAGGAGCAGTCTCCTATCGACATTCGCAATGTCGAAAACGTGAAACTGCCTGCCATTCAATTCGATTACAAGCCCTCTCCGCTCACGATCCTTGATAACGGCCACACGATCCAGGTGGACTACGCCCCGGGAAGCTTTATTGTGGTTGGCGACAAGCGCTATGAGCTTAAGCAGTTCCACTTTCACCACCCCAGCGAAGAACGTATTCAAGGTGAATCGTACGACATGGTTGTACACCTGGTTCACGCGGACAGCGCCGGTAACCTGGCCGTAATCGCGATCCTGGTCCAGAAGGGTGATGCCAGCCGCGTCATTCGGGAACTGTGGGCGCGGTTGCCGAAGACGCAAGGTAAAGCACAGAAGATCGCTGGAATTCAGGTGAACGCGGCTGAACTCCTGCCGCAAAATACCGAATATTACACATATAGCGGCTCATTGACGACTCCGCCCTGCAGCGAAGGAGTAACTTGGCTTGTCCTAAAGACCCCGACCAGTTTCTCACCAGAGCAGATCGACGCGTTCGCCAGGATTTATTCCAACAATGCCCGGCCGATCCAGAGAATTAACGGGCGCATCGTCAAGGCCAGCGAATAGATCGTGCTCGCCGGCTGTTTAGCCTGTCATCCAACGGCGTAGCGCCGATTTGACGACACCGGGTTGTTCGAGTGGTGCATCTAGTGGCCCGTATCGTCGACAATCAACAGTTCGATCCGGGAATCTCTTCTCGAAGAGCCACATGAGCGGCGGGTGTAATGCGCAGCCGCCTCTGACGCCTATGATTACGGCAGCCCGCACTTGCGCAAGCGCCGGCCTCCTGGCTGACAGGCGTGTGCCATATCGAGAAAACACTCCGTGCGTGGCGCTCAGCAGTGCCAGCCGGACAGCTCGATCATCCGAAAGGCAGATGATCTTCGAGGGCGAACTCGATCGAGGATTACCTCAGCCGCCTGCGATATATGGTTCCTGGTCGAGTGACTGTCATATCAAAGGTGTCGTTCATGATATCTCGGAAATTCTCGAAGCCCGTCGTGACTTCAAAGTTCCTAAGCCGATTCTTTTCAGCCTGCTCGGGATGGCCATTCGGTTGCAGCAGAGATGAAACGGAATCGAAAAAACCAGGAGTAGATCAAAATGATTAAATGTTTCTTTTCTATCGCAGTCCTCACAGCAGGACTAGCGTTCTCACAAAGCGATCAGGCGACGTCTCGTGTCGCCAAGGAAGTCCGGCATGAGTTAGTGATGCTTCCGCATCTTGACGTGTTTGATAATCTGGCTTACCAAGTCCAAGGCAATGCAGTCACGCTTTTGGGTCAAGTTACCCGCCCCACGTTGAAGACGGATGCCGAAAAAGTCGTCAAGGGTATCGAGGGTGTCGATAAAGTCGACAACAAAATCGAGGTACTGCCAGTATCTCCGAACGACGATCGGCTACGACGTTCACTCTACCGGGCGATTTACGGGTCTGCCTCGCTGCGCCGCTATGATTTGCCGGTGATCAAGCCGATCCGCATTATCGTAAAAAATGGCAACGTTACTCTCGAAGGCGTAGTCGATAGCCAGGCAGATAAGAGCGTAGCCAACATCAAAGCCAACGGGGTCCACGGAGTATTTTCGGTGACCAACAACCTTCGGGTTGGGGAGTGATTTCCACATACCAGTTGAGACACCAGGGGGGAGTAGATGTTTGCGATCCGCATTTTCGTGATTCTGTCATTCCTTCTGGCCGCTCGGGGGCAGGAAACAGCACCTGCCGCGGCGCCGTCCGAAGCCGCGAAGGATACCCTCGGAAGGTCCACACCTCGAGGCACGGTATTCGGCTTCCTCGGCGCCGCTCACCGGCAGGATTATTCGACAGCCGCAAAGTTCCTGGATACGCCGCTCCGGGGGGCCGCAGCGGACCAATTGGCGCGCCAGCTCATCGTGGTCCTGGATCGCGGTCTGCCCGCGCATCTTGACCAGCTAAGTAACCAGGTGGATGGCTCGCTCAACGACAATCTTCCCTTCGGAGCGGAATTGGTTGGTTCGATCCAAACCGCGGGAGGCGCTCAAAAAGTACTGCTCGAACGTGTACGCCGCGATGAAGGTCTGATCTGGCTTTTTTCCGCCGAAACTCTGGAGCATGTGCCGGACATTTACAGCGAACTGAATTCCACTTCGGCCGAGGATTATCTCCCATCGTGGCTGTTGAAGCGAGGATGGCTCTCAATTCCGCTCTGGCAATGGATCGCATTGATCGGTAGCCTGGCGCTGACCGTGGGAGTCTCAAGCGTGATGCGGCGAGTAGCGTCGCCTGTGCTGGGGCGATTGTTTGGTTCCCTGGTAGGCGAGAAAGACAATCATCTTCTGGATCTGCTCATTGCTCCGATCCGGGGGTTAGCCATCCTCGGTGTAGTGTATGGGGCTATCGCGTTCTTGCGTCTGCCCCTGGCTGCCCGGCAGGTGTGGACAGAAGCAAATCCGACGCTCCTTATCGTCGCGTGTACCTGGCTATTTGTTCGGGTGGTGAAGATTTTCGGTAAGGTGGCAGGCCGGCGTCTGCAGTACATGGGTAGGGGAGATTCAACGTCGGTTGTGAGACTGACACAGCGGAGCGTTAATTTCGTCGCAGCGTGCGCAGCCATCGTCATCGTAGCTAGAAGTGCCGGCGTCAACGTAACTGGCGTAGTCGCCGGTTTGGGCGTGGGGGGTATCGCTGTGGCTCTCGCCGCCCAGAAGACTCTTGAAAATCTTTTTGGGGGCATATCTATCATATTCGACAAGCCGATTCGCGTCGGCGACACATGCCGCATCGGTGATCAGGAGGGTAAGGTGGAGGATATCGGCATTCGTTCCACCCGTTTCCGGACACGCGCGCGAACCATGTTAACGGTTCCTAACGGGCAACTGTCGGTTATGAATTTAGAGAACCTCGGGATGCGCGATAAGATGTGGTTCCGCCACATCGTCAGCCTTCGCTCGGAAACCACGTGCGAGCAGTTGAACTCCGTAAGTGATGGTTTGCGCGCGCTGCTAGCCGGTCATCCTTTCGTGGAGGATCGGACCGCGCGTGTCCGGCTGGTAAAGCTTGGGCCTTCCATGGATCTCGAAGTTTATGCGTATGCTCTCACGAGTGAATATGAGCGCTTTCTCGAAATCCAGGAGGAACTGCTCGTCGCCATTTTGGACATCGTGGAGAAGAGTGGGACATTCCTTGCGATTCCCTCCCAAGTTGTTTACGTGAACCGAGGCGCGGCCCCCAGCCGCATTGGGGCAGCCGCGACGCTGGAACACGCCGGTTCGACGGCGCCGGTCCGGGTAGGCGTGCAGCAAAGCTGAGCTTCCGCGCATGAAGGGAGCCATCGCTCTCGTGCTCGGTTTGGAAGTTCTGGAAACGCTCAAGGCATACTTCCGCGACCATCATGTCCGGCTTGAGGTCATTCTGGTGGTGCGATTATCGCAGCCAGTCGTTATTTGGTCCAGCTCGACTTCGAACATGCCACTGTTTTGGGGGCGTTTGGGATTTCCGCTATGATAATATCCCTGAGTCTAGGTATTCCTCGTGAGGAAAGCCCTTTCTGTCTCTCGGTGGTGCCGCTGTTTCAGAATTGCCGTAACAGTTAGTGTCGGGCGGAAGGCCACATTGCGCGGCCGGGCAGGCTTTACGGACACATTCTGGAATCAAGCCCTAGGGCTGGGGCGAGGAGACCACATTCGCCCGCTCACAATGTACTTCATATGCACTTGGAGCAAGTGTCGCCGGAGTTGAATGACTTCAAGGAACGTGGCCTTCCTAAGCAGCATTCGCTCGGATGTTGCTGCCGGAACGGTCAGCCCACTCCTGACAAATGATACAGAGCTCGGCCCAAGGTATCGCCTTCAGACGCTTTGGCGAGATAGGCTCTTGGCATTCAAGACACACACCGTACGAACCGCGGTCTATGCGCTCCATCGCCGCGCGAACTCGGCGAGCTAATGCAGTTTCGCGGTCGAGATTCTCCATCGCGATCTCTCGCTCTGCGGCTTCCTGGGTCATATCAACGGGATCCGCGGCTTGTTGGATTCGAATCGAGTCGCGCGAACGCGTAGTTGCCCTAGACTCTTTCATTTTCGATTTCAATACCTCTTTAACTAGCTCAAGATTACTCTGCATGATCATTTTCCTTTCGATAATAGAAATACCCAAGCGAGGGGCTGGCAACTTCTAGACCTTTGGACTTCGCGCCAGTTAAGCCAGCGTCGCCTCATATCCATAGGGGGAGTGAGACTGGCAAAACTGATCATTTCCATGAGAAACTTCCTGCCTACGAGAAATTCAGCTGCTGGAGAAGAAGGCACTGCGGGATGAAGCGCCGCTTCGTCACCCGAATACTCTGTACGAGACCTCGTGAATTCGTGAAAAAAGGTGAGTGTTGAGGTGCCACGCTGCCAGGCCCTTCAGCTCGGGACAGAACAGGTCCATCAAACGCTCGGCGGCCTCGCTATCGCCGTCCAGGAACGCCCGCATCAGCGACTGAATGGAGGTTGCGCTGAAGAACTCACAATTTTGTGTGGCCGACAAGGCTGCCTGAACATCCGACCCGGTGATAATCGTTGTCCCTTCACAGGGTTATCTGCCCGACCACGCGGATTGAAAAAAAAAGTCGTCCCCATGATCAGTTTTCCTAGGTTGCTCGCCCCCTACTATGCAAAGGAAATAGAACGCAGATGAAAACTTCAGTGATCAGTAACTTCCAGGGTTCTTCGGACGCGGTCCGCACCCTCACACTTGTTTCGCCACTGGGCGCCGGGCAACCTGGAATCGCGAAGTTCTCAACGTTTCAAACGCGAGCGCAATCGTCCATCAAAGAACATGCTCGGGAACTTCAGCAGGTCATCGACGTAGTTCCGCAGCACATGTTCATCCTG
>JBEKJJ010000110.1:0-21711 GCA_050011295.1 Bryobacteraceae bacterium | reverse complement strand
GACACCGCCGACACCGCCCAACATGCCTCCTCCGCCGTATCCGCCGTTGACTCAGGCCCAAATAGCATTGTTCAAAGCGTGGATGGACGGAGACTTCCCGGCGTAGCTCAGGCCGCAACTTCTCCTAGGAGCTTTTCGACTTTCGCATCCAGACCGCGCGCAACAGCCAGAGCCTCCGCACTCCCGTAAGGAGCGAGAAAGCTGGCCATTCTGTCATAGGTCAAATACACGCCGTCGGGCCGTTCGTCGGCCAGGATGGTCACCGGAGCATAAGATCCAGCATCGGGAACGTGCCGGGCCATTTCTCTCATGATCAGTGGATTGCCGATTAGGAATCGAACGATTTTCGGCCTGTCCAATCCCGTTTCCTTGCGCAGAACTGCGCCCAGATCTAACCGCAGAAATAGCATGAGCCCGGCCGCGCCAACAGCCTTTTGAACTGCGCTCTCCATTTCGGCCAAGCTCACGGCTCCTTCGGTTTGTTTTTGGTACTCAGCTATCTTGGGAGGCCCCACCGCAGCTTCCAGCGCCGACACCACCGCATCGAACGGTTTGGAAGACGTGATGCTAATCCGTTCGACACTAACCGTTCGAATCGGCATGCGGAGCTACCTCGTGGCGGCTGACGCCGCTGCGGAAGTGGAAGCGGCGGAGGTGATCAATTCGACAACCTCTTTGGGATGCGACACCATGGATGCATGGCTGGCCGCGACCGTACGAACGGTAGCGCCCATGCGCTTCGCCATGAACTCCTCAGCTGGCGGCGGGATCATTTGGTCGTTCGACGACACCAGATACCAGGAAGGAAGATGTTTCCAGGCCGGCGGACCGGACTTCTCGGTGAATGACTTGAAGCTCAAAGGTCTTTGCACCGCAGCCATTACACGCGCCTCTACCGGATCCACGTCCGCCGCGAAAACCTTTGCGAATCCGTCGCGATCGATCCAGAGAAAGCCGTTCGCGTCGGGCCGGATCTGCGCAGCGCCGAGCGTGGCTGGCCCCTGGTTGCTGAGACCCTCTAGACTCTCGCCTTCATCCAGCCCGAAAGCCGCGATGTAAACCAGAGCCTTTACGTTAGGCGCTCCATTAGCCGCCCCCGTGATCACCGCGCCGCCATAAGAGTGGCCGACCAGCACAGTGGGGCCACTTTGCGCCGCCAGGAAGTTACGCGTGACCGCAATGTCGTCAGTAAGTGAAGTTAGCGGGAGTTGGACCGCAGTGACGTTGAATCTCTTCTCGTCGAGAAGCGGAATCACTTTGCTCCACGTAGACGCATCCGCCCACGCTCCGTGCACGAGTACAACGTTAGTCTTTGATTGCATATTTTCTCCTTAGTGGTTAGTAAGTTGTTAGCTGGCACGCGCCATTTCACCTAGCGCCTGCATGGTATTTTCGTCAATCTTCAAATCTGCTGCGGCGACGTTCTCTTCAAGGTGTTTCACGCTGGATGTCCCTGGGATCGGCAGGATCACCGGAGATCGCGCCAGCAGCCACGCCAACGCCACTTGTGACGGTGTCGCCTTCAATTGCGCCGCCACTCTGCTTACCGTACTGCGCGCGCCGGCTAACTTGCCGGCCGCGAGCGGAAACCACGGAATGAAACCGAGCTTTTGCTGTTCGCAATATTCCAGGACGTCTTCGTAGGCGCGGTCGGACACGCTGTAGCGATTTTGGACGCTAACAATCGGCACAATCGACTGAGCATGCCGAATCTGGCGAACACTTACTTCCGACAAGCCGATATGCTTGATTTTGCCTTGCGCCTGTAGATCCTTCAGAGCGCCGAGTTGGTCTTCGGCCGGAACCTTAGGATCGATCCGGTGCAATTGATAAAGGTCAATCCGATCCAGCTTCAGCCGCCGCAAGCTTCCTTCGCACGCGGATTTCAAATGCTCCGGCCTTCCGTTTTCGACCCATTTGTCGGGGCCCGGCCGCTCGAACCCGCCCTTTGTGGCGATCACTAAACCAGCCGGGTACGGATGCAATGCCTCGGCAATAATCTCTTCGCTGACGTCGGGCCCGTAGGCATCGGCGGTGTCGATGAAGTTGATCCCTAGCTCCGCAGCGCGCCGCACTACGCGGACGGATTCGGCCCGATCCGCCGGCTCACCCCAGATTCCTTTACCGGTGAGCCGCATAGCGCCGAATCCGAGCCGCGCGATACGGAGATCGTTTCCAATCACAAATTCGCCGCTTTTTCCGGCGAGTCCATTCGAATGCTCTTTCGTTGACATGATGTTTTTCTCCTGTAAACGGATTTAAACCTGGGCCGCGCCTCCATCAACGTACAGCTCGGCGCCAGTGATAAAGCTGGCATCGTCCGAAGCGAGAAAGACAACCGGTTTGGCGAGCTCTTCCGGACGGCCAAGGCGGCCCATGACGACGGTCGAAGCCAGCGCCTTCTTGGCGTCGGGGTTCGAGAACGTCTCATTGAGGAGCGGGGTATCGATCGGACCAGGGCTGACAACGTTGACTCGAATGCCCCGGTCCTTCAGGTCGGTGGTCCAGGTGCGCGCAAAGGAGCGTACGGCGGCCTTAGTAGCCGAGTAGACGCTGAAGGCGGGGAAACCCTTGATGTCGACGATGGATGCATTCAAGATGATAGATGAACCATTCGGCATCAGCGGAAGAGCCTTCTGCACCGTGAATAGCACGCCCTTTACGTTGACGTTAAACGTGGTATCGAAATGCTCTTCTGTGATGCTACCGAGCGGCGCCATGTCGCCGAGACCAGCGTTGGCGAAGACTATATCGAGGCGTCCCTTCTCTTTGCCGATCTGCGCGAAGATCCGGTCCAGGTCCGCCAGTTTGGCCACGTCACCTTGGATGGCGGTGATGTTGGAACCGACGGATGCCACTGCGGCATCCAGTTCCGTTTGCCGGCGCCCGGTGATGAAGACATAGGCCCCTTCTTCGACGAACTGCTTTGCAGTCGCGAGGCCGATGCCGGCGCTGCCGCCCGTAATGAGGGCAATCTTACCTTCGAGTTTCTTGGACATTGATTTCTCCCTTGTCGTTGAAATAGCGTGTCGTTGAAATAGCGTGTTGTTGAAATAGCGCTTACTTTGGAAATGAGTCGCCGAACATGGGCAGCCCGCTCTTGGATTCTTCCGCGGAAGCTTCGTCTTGAATCACGTCCCAGTGCTCCGCGAGGACATTATCTTGGATGCGAAGAATGTCCGCCGCGATCCAGTTCTTCTGTTGGCCGAAGCCGGAAAATCTGCCATGCACGATGACAAAATCCCGATCGGCCACAATCGTTCCTGGTTCGTACTTCAGTGTCGGGGGGATGTTCTTGACAAGATTGAACAGCCCGTCGCGGCCCGGCGCGATGTGAGCGCTGTGCTGAATGTAGTTCGGCGACCAAAAGCGTTCGGCCGCAGCATAGTCGCGCAGATTGAACAGCGTGTCGAATGCATCCAGGACCAGCGCTTTGTTCTTTTCTTCGATCGTCATTCTTCTCTCCCGCGCTCCTTGGCAATCCACTCGTTTATATAGGGCGAACAATGGACCAACGTAATGCCTTGCGCCTGGCAGGCGCCGAGGAAGTGAACCGTATCGATGTCCACCAGACTCACCTCTTCGAGATCCAGTGCGAGGTTGGCCCCGCTTCCTGCGATCTGGGCCTTTAGCTCGTCCAGATGCTCCGCCCGCATTCTTCCGATCAGCCGGATCGTCGTGGCCGGCCCGTCGGAAAGTTTTTCGATTCTTAGGATCATCTTCTAGATGTCTCGCGCCGCGTTTACGATGCCTGCTCGCCGCCATTCCAGCCGGCTAGTAAAAGTGCCGACAGCACGCAGAGTCAGCCCGTCGCCGCTCAGTGTGATTAATCGCGTCTGTCCCTGCAGGATCAGATTCGGCACCAGCGCAACAGAGGGGACGTGGGTGACCGTCTTTTCTTCTTCATCCACTTCGTAGACTCCGCAATACGCGATATATCCGCTGCCAGCTTGCTGGTACTCATCCGGTGTGCCTGCCTGCCATTCGTGCGATTCGAACTGGGGCCGCCCCGGCTTCATCAACTGTGCCGATACATATCCATCTGATGTATAGATGAGGAAGCCCTCAGGTGCAAGGCCAAACGGAAAGGTTTCCTCGTGCCCTTCCTGCTCATGCGCATAGCTCACCAATTTCCAGACTCCAACCAGTGACTCTTGGGTTCCGCTCATGCCGCGGCTCCATAGGATCTGTAGTCGGTGTATCCGTGAGCTCCGCCGCCATAGAACGTCGAGCGATCCGGTGGATTCAGCGGCTTGTTTGTTTTGATCCGCTCCACCAGATCCGGATTGGCGATGAAGAGCCGGCCAAACGCGATCGCGTCCGCATGCTTCTTCTCGATCGCTTCCGCCGCACTCTCGGGTGTGTATGCGGCAGCCGAGAGCAGCGGTCCCTCGAAAGCGGAACGGAAGAGGGCGGCATTATTCGGCGCATCTACGTGGAGGTCGTCGGTCAAACCGATCTCCGAACCCCGGGCCTCGATCAAGTGCAAATAGGCGATTCGGCGTTTGCTGAGTTCGCTGATGACAAAGTGGAACAACTCCTGGGGATGGCTGTCGTGGATTCCACCATATTGGCCAAAAGGAGAGAGGCGCACGCCCAGCCGGTCGCATCCGATGGCAGCCGCGACGGCTTCCACGATTTCGAGCAGAAACCGAGCGCGATTCTCTTTCGACCCTCCGTAGGCATCCGTGCGCTGGTTTGTTCCGTTCTCCAGGAACTGCTCGATCAAGTGGCTATTGGCGCCCTGCAACTCCACTCCGTCAAATCCGGCCTCCATTGCGTTCTCCGCACCCTGACGGAATGTTCTGACAATATCCGCGATCTCAGACGTCTCCAGCGCGCGCGGAATTTCAGCCGGCACTTGTTGAAAGTCTATCGTCAGCGCGGGAATTGTCGGTAGAACGGCCGAGGGCGCGACGGGACCCGCTCCATCCTGCGTGAGCGACGAGTGGGAGTTCCGGCCATTGTGCGCGATCTGCATGATGATCCGGCCGCCGCGGGCATGGACTGCATCGGTAACTGTGCGCCACCCGGCAGTCTGGTCTGCTGTGTAGATGCCCGGAGCATTGGGATAACCTTGCGCCTGTGGACTAATCGCAGTTCCTTCTGAGATGATCAGCCCCGCTGAGGAACGCTGCGCGTAGTATTCCGCGTTCAGCGCAGTAGCAACGTTCTGGGCGTTCGCTCGCATGCGCGTGAGAGGAGCCATGATTATGCGATTTGGGAGCTGAATTGCCCCCAGACGCAGCGAAGTAAACAGAGCTTCGGTGAACATTGTGATCCTCAGGCGAGACTGATCTCACTCATATCAATGGCGACCAGGAGTGGCTCTTCAACAACCTGGTAGTCGCCCTCGTACGCATAGATTCGCCGCTTAGTAGGCACGATGATTCCGTCGACGTCGCGGTAGTCCGACGCATAGTTGAGCCCGGTTGCTCCACCGAGGATGTCTACCGTGTAATCGTGCCGGCGCAGCAGGCCATCCGGTCCAAAGCAGGAGATCTGTTCGCGCGTGTGGCTCTTGACGTAGTCCGGGAAAGTCACTTTCAGACGCCTCCAGGTTTCGCCGTCCACCTGAATGGAAGGGATCTCCTCAGTCCTGAATCCCTCGTGAGTGTAGAGGAACGGAGTATTGAGGTATGTCCACAATGCCTCGCCGCAGAAATACGCGACATGGATGTCATCCCAAGGCGTTTCTTGCTGGTGGCCCTTGAAAGACTCTTCGGGGTTAGCGCGGGACTCTGTGAGCGTACCGTCGGCTTTCTCCATCCGGATGCAGTTTGGCTCGAAAATCGACCGTTTGTCTTGGCCGGGGAAATCGGTGACCAAGCGCTCGCGCGTTGTATCCACTGTCATCACGACATTCTTGAGCGCGTCCCCCTTGCTTTTGACGAACCAGATCGCTCCTGTAATCGAAGCGGCAACCTTGAGGGACCTCACTTTGTTCCAGCGATCCATACCGCCGTGCGCCTTTATGGCCAGATCCAGTAGTTCATTTCCCGTTTGCACGGCGGAACAGAGTGCAATCGCATCGCCGTCGTCAACTTGATGAATCAGCGGTAGCTAGGCGTTGGAGGCGGGCCGCGATTTCAGCTTTTGCTCAGTTTTCGGCATGCTGACTCACGCCTCCGATGCTCTCAGCCGTGCCGCGGCGATTCTCGTAACCTGTTTCATCCGGTCCAGCTCAAGTTCGAGTTGCGTTCGTCCCGCAGCCGTCAACCGGTAGGATTGCTTCTCACGAGAAGTGTCCGGCTGGTCAAATCGCTCAATCCAGCCATCTTCGAGCAGTCTCCGCAGCGCGCCATAGAGTGTTCCAGTTGTAAGTTCCACCCGGCCGTGGCTGAGCTCTTCGATGTCCTTCATCAGGGCGTAGCCATGCTGCGGTTTGCCGGCTAGGCTGAGCAGAATCAGCAGGACCGGCTCGGTCAAGGGTTTCACCTTCGCACCAACGAGTTGGACTGCGACATGTCGCATGACGTAATATTACGCCAGCGGCAGCATAATCGTCAAGAGAGCGAGTTGTCTAGGTTCAGCCGCGTATTTTGGCGCGCACCCGAGCGGCAGCCAGAGCCATAAGGACAAATCCGGCGCCGAGCACCCAAACGGTCGACGGTTCCGGAACCGCGCTGCCTTGGGTAGTGACGCCCACCGTCAGGAAATCCACGGCCCATCCATCGCCGCCGTTGCCCCCTTCATCAATCGAAAGCGTAAGAATGTGGCTGCCGGTGTCGACGGAAGGATTGAGGCCGATGGTGAAAAACTGAACAACCGGCCCGCTCTCGTTCAACGACTCAAGTTGCGTGGTCAAAGCACTGTCTACGGATCCATTCACCTTAACGATGAAAGGATTGCCGATGACCGGGAATTGGAAGTCGTCCGCCGCTATCCCTAGAGTCAGGGTGGCGAGCGACTGGCCGCTTCCGATCAGCGAGCTGTAGTCGAGTGTCATGACGTCGGGGCCGTTGATTCGTTGAGAGGTGCCGGAATAACCGTCGTCGGCGCCTGTTTGCACACTCCCTACATAAATCTGGTCGGTACCGGGGAAATCGCCCGGTCCGGGCGAGAAGGGGTAGCTATGCGGGAAGGAGCTGCTGGCGAGGGTGACAACATTGGGGGCCAGGCCTTGCAGCGTGGCTCCGGCGGTCGGGTCGCTAGTCCCGTAGCAGCCGGTCCCGAGACAATTCTCGGTACCAAAGGTAATGACGCTGGCCTGGCCCAAGGACCCCCCAACAGTCAGCACCAGAACAAGAAGTGCAAATACAATTCGCATTATCGATCCCCTTTACCCGGCTTATGCGCCGTGATTGCCAGTATACACCGAAATACTTTCGCCGAAAATCGGCTTGTGCCAGTACGCCTATGGCCTTTGGGGCCCTACATCTTGGCCGAGCTGATGGAATCGATTTTCAACACCCCGCCTTCCACCTTGCCCGTTACAGTCACTTTATGCCCGATATGCGGCGCGACCTTTTCCACCGACGCGGCATCGACCTTAAGGATCTTGTTGTCCTCGGTCACGAACACAGCCGCTGAGCCCGCCTTCACGCACCTCTTCGCGCAGCCTTCAAACTGGGCCGGATCAATCCATTCGGCCGCGGTCTTCGCCTTGGCGCCGCTGACCGCGCATTTTTCATCCGAAATATAACCGGTCATCTCTCCCGCAAACGCCGCCGTGCACGCGAGCGCCGACACAGCCAGAACGATAATAAAGTTTTTCAATCCAAGCCTCCCTGAATTGAGAGTAACCTATTTCGCCGGATGCGACTCGGGCTTCCCGTCCCAGGAAAGATAGAAAGCGCAGCGTGTCTTCGAGGTGCAGGACAGCCGTTGGACCTCCCGCGCCGGAAGATATGCATAGCCGCCGGCATTGACAACGGCGTCGCCGTCATCCTGATGCAGCGTGAGTTGACCCTCCACGACAATGATGCGCTCGTTGGATTCGTGGAAGTGCGGCGGGATCACATGGCCCGCGGGAAATCGCACCAGCAGGTCCATGCCGCCTGTGGCGGAATCGGTGCGCAGCATGACGCCTTCGGATCCGTTCGCAGCGCCCTTTTCACGCGTCCATTGAGCGGTATCCAGATTCACAACAATCGCCTTCGAACCCGGTTGGCCGGCCGCGATCGCAAAACTCGTCAGAACCAGTAGGAGGTGCCTCAATTTCATCAGTCCAAGTTACACCGAAACCCGCGCGCGAGTATTGGACGAATGCGACACGCCTCGAAACCGAACCGCGACCGGCAGGAAGCGCAAAGGGTGCGGCGCGCACCGCCAAACGGACCAGGAACTGACCCGCGCCGCGCTCCGTTTTGCGCGAAGTTCCTTAGAAGCGCTCCCACGAACGCCGCAGGTTCCCCGAAAAGCTCGACTATCTCGCTCCAGCACGCGATACACCATATCGCTGATAGAAGTGACGCGCCAGATCCGCATCCGCCGCAAGCAAAGTTGCAGGCGTAGAGCCAGAAAGGCTCTTGCAATCACGAATCAAGTGAGCCTGGTCATAATATCCGCAGGCAACCGCAGTATCCACCCAATTGCGAGATGGTTGTTCAAGGTGTTGGCCAAGAACATGGAATACATTATTAAACCGCTGGATGCGGCAAAACAGTTTGGGCGGAAGACCCACCACGGCCAGGAACCGGCGCTCCAATTGACGGATACTCAGTCCAAGTTCCCGCGCGAGCGAGGCGAGATCCGTGGCGCCCTTTTCGAAAATTATCCGGCGGACCGCCTGCGCCATCAACAAATCAACGCCGCGTGAAGAACCTTGAGCCGATAACAATGCGGCTTCGACCGCAGCAATCGGATCGGGCGACTCCATCGCGTTACTCAGGCTGCGCGAAAGTGACTGCGAGAGGTCTTCGAGCGGTGTAAAGCACCCGCTCAATTCGTGCATCGGCTCCCGAAACACGCATGCGGCGCCGTGTGGACGAAATCCAATCCCCAGCATCTTGGCGGGGCCAGCGGGCCGCAGCAGCAGCGGACCGTCGATCTGCCCAGCCAGGAAACAACGCGGCTGCCCCTCCCATCGGCCATCTTGGAAAGCTTGAAACGGCTCGCCCCAGTTCAGGATCAGCTCCGCCTGACCGTCCGGAACCACGCGCTGAGGCGCGTCATCTTCGCCATCGTGTTCCAAAATCCAGAAACTATTGATGAACGATCGGAGCCGGACCGGCGGCCGGATTTCGCGATACCGAACCACATAGGCATGATAGCCCGTCAGATGCCGAACTGGCGCAGATGATGGTCCAGGTGACGATACACCAGCCGTCCCCAGGCCTTTCGCGAAAGTTGGCCGAACGCGGGATGCGGTTTACGCGGAGCGCCGTCGCGCCCCGCGACAAATTCATCCAGCGTCTTTCGCAGCCCGATCAAATTCTGCCCGAAGTGCTCCTCGTGAGCGTGTACGAACTCCGGAGCGGTCGGCGCACCCTTGGGCCAAGGTAAGCAATAAATGATCAGCGTCCGCAAAATCGGATTGCTAAAAACGCCAGGCTTCACGGCCACCGGCTTCGAACCCATGGCAGCCTTCATCGGATCGGCCAGATGCGCCAGCATTTGCGCCGCGTTCATACTGCCCCAAGCCGGCCGGCCATCCGGAGTCAATTTCTCGAACCGTGCCAGAAGCTCCTCGCGGCAAGCCGGATCCCAGATGGTTTTCATGAAATCCATTGTATTAGCTGAGCGCCCCTTGGAACCAGAAACCAGCAACCAGAAACCAGAAACCGTCCCCCGTATTCCGGGCTTGACAAATCTCCCAGATCGGTTGATCCTTGATCAAGGGTTTTTATGCCGTCCCGCTCCTCCGTCCTCCTCTCATTGCTGGCCTGTCTTTCCCCAGCCGCTCCCGCTCAAACCATCGTCTCGGCGCACTCAGGAGTGGTCAACTTCTTCGAAGGGTCGGTCTCAATCGACGGCCAGTTGCTGGAACGGAAATTCGGACGTTTTAACGAGGTCAAGCCCGGCTCCGAATTGCGTACCAACCTGGGGCACGCCGAAATTCTGCTCACCCCGGGTGTGATGCTTCGCCTAGACGAAAATTCCGCGGTCCGGATGGTATCGAACAAACTGACCGACACGCGCCTGGAATTCATCTGCGGAGCCGCGATTCTGGATTCCCGCAACGCCGCGCCCGGCGCCCCGGTGGTGATCGCCTACAAGGATTATCAGATGCGGTTCGCCCGTGCGGGACGCTACCGGTTCGATTCCGATCCCGCGCACCTCGCAGTGGACGCAGGCGAAGCCGACGTGATCTTGCGCGACAAAGCGCTGCTAGTGAAGGCTGGACAAGAACTGCCTTTTTCTGCCCCGCTCACTGCGCGAGTGGCCGCGATTCGCGATAACGCCGGTTTGGATCGCTGGGACAACGACAGAAGCTCGTCCATATCGGCCGACAATCAGTCAGCCGCCGATAGCGACAATCTTTCGAGCGCGCTAAACGATCCGCAAAGCGCCTCCGATCCAGGCGCCTACGCCCCAGGCTACTACGGCGGTCTGGTGCCAGATCCGGTGATCGGTGGGGGGTATTACGGAGGTTATTACGCCAACGCGGGTATGGTACCGCTCTGGCTGTATCCTGGCGCCGGTTTCGGATACATCCCGCTTTACGTCCGCGTTCCCGCTTCTGGCTTATACCAGTACCGGACCGGAATCACGCGCTTCCCCACCAGAACCTACACACCTCCACGCACCGGGACTGCAGGCCCCGTACGAACAGCTCCGCGGCCCGTGGTGCATGCCATCGGTCACAGATAGCGGATTACTGAGCGGGAGCGTAGTAACCCAGCCGCCAGCGCGCCGTTAAACCTGTCATCCCCTCCGGTTGCGTCAGCTTCACTTCCAGTTTTCGATACGTGCCGTCCTTCGCCTCGTTCAACGGCGAGAATGCCAGCATATACTGATTGCGCAATTCCACCGCGATCCGGGCCGCCACTTCCGGCAGTTGGTCCAGGCGCGAAGCAGCGAACGCGCGGCCGCCGGTTTGTTCTGAAATATTCGAAAGCAGGCGCGGCCCGCGTTGTTCCTCCAGGCTCATACCCAATGGCCCCAAAGACTCGAATACGCCCATGGCATAGATCTGCACTCCGGATTCCAGCGCCTTTTGCAGAACTTCTTTGGCGCTGAAGGCGCTGTTGTTGTCCCCTCCGTCGGATATCACAATCAGCGTTTTTCGTGGATTGAGCGCTTTTTCCATTTCATGCAGTCCCGCAAAAACGCCGTCGAACAGAGCGGTGAGCCCTCCGGTCTGAACGGTCATCAACTGGTTCGCCATTTTGTCCGTGTCGCGCGTCATGGGCGCAAGCACCTGGGCATGCTCGCTGAACGTAACCAGGAATGCTTCGTCCTGGATGTTCATTGTCTTCAGAAACTGCACCACAGCCTGACGGCACAGATCGATCTTGCTGCCGATGCTTCCGCTGATATCCACCACGAATCCGACCGAAAGCGGCGCATCCTCGCCCGAAAACTGCTTGATCTTTTGCTCCACGCCGTCTTCGAGAACCTGGAAGTTTTTCTGCTCCAACCCCAGCACATAGCGGTGCCGAGCATCCGTGACGGTGACTGGCACCAGCACCAGCGTAGTCTCTACGCGCAGATCGCCGTGAGCTGGATTAGGTGGTTGTGCCCACGCGGCAATCGCGAGCAAGCAGGCGAGTGTACTTCGAAACAGCAAGAAAGCTCCAACCCGATGCCGATTTTAGCACGCGCCGTAGGGCAGGATGCCATCCTGCGGCGGGTTGTCAACCCGCCTGTAATCACTCGGCGACCAAATTAACCAATTTGTTCTCCCAATAATCTCCACCCCAGCCAATTCATTGAAAATTCACAATCAGCCTTTGGAACCCCACATGCCATAACCAGCATCAGGAGACATTCAATGAAACTGAAATTGACCCCCGCCCGCCCAGCACCGACCAACCCTCGCCCCTCGAGCGACCAGACCAAAACCGGCACATCCTTCCACGAAGTATGGGCACTGGTTCAGGGCCTGATCCGCTAGCACCCTGCGACAAAAGTCCCGGCCGGCTGAAGCCCGCCCCGCCGTGGCACAGGCGCTTTGGCCCAATGTCACTTAGTTTTTGTGCCACCCCGACAAAGTATTGAATCCATTGTGGCGCACGTACTCCTGCGTGCCGCGTCGGCACTCCTGCCGACGCTTGGCTTGCCCGTTGGCGAGGGCTACTGCGAAACATCGGGCGGTTCCTCAAACAACATAAGCCCTTTAAAATGTCGGTGGCATCAAAAACTAAGTGGCATTGGGCGCTTTCGCCTGCGAACCCAGACGTGCCGCAGGCGCTTTCGCCTGCGAACCCGGCATTACCGGACTTTTGACACGGGCTGTTAGGGCGCTCAGCTTTTGCCAGCTCCCAAGCTGACGCCCGCAGTTGCGGTTCTGGTACGGTAAACCTCCACCGGACGCAAGCGCACCACTAGCTCGGTCTTGCGGCTGGCTCTCGCCTCCAACTCCCGTTCTAGGCAACGCGTGACGCCGCGCTCCACCGTGCTGACGAAAGCGCTAAGAACCAGCGGGCTGGCCTCGGCTTCGAATTCACGGAAGAATCCAACGTACTGCGCTTTCGGTAGCGGAACTCGCAATTCCCAAAGCCGCCCGCCATCGTTGGATCCGAAATTTTCGAAAGTTTGCCCATCCACGCAAAAGCGCACGCCCTGAAATTTGAACTCGCGGCTACCCGCCAGGATTTTCGACCAGCACTCCTGCACGCCACTAGCCCGCTCCAAAGACTTTTCGAAATCCATCAGCCGGGTTTCTGAATCGATAAACAGCCGGAATTTTCCGCGCAGAAACATCCGGCCGGCCGTGACGAACTCGGCATATTCCAGGTGCTGAATGCCGACACAGGCAGCTGCACAAAACACCACCACCACAAGTCCGCTGAACTGGTTGTGCAGCGCGCTCGCCGCGAGCGACAGAATCGCTACCAGGGTGCAGAATCCATACATGGTCAGGACCGCCGCGCGAGGGCTCAGCCCCCGGTCCAGCAGCTTGTGGTGGATGTGGCCGCGGTCCGCTTGAAAGATCGGACGATTGCGCAAGTATCGCCGGGAGATGGAGAGCAGCACGTCCAGAAGAGGGATGGACAGCGCCAGCAATGGCGCGGTAAGCGCAACCAAGGTGACCGACTTTTCGCTCCACAGAGCGCCATAGCACCCCAGCAAAAATCCGATCAGCAGACTGCCGCTGTCCCCGAGGTAAACCGATGCGCGGTTGAAATTGTAACGTAGGAACCCGAGCAGGCATCCAGCCAGTGGCATGGTGGCCAGCGCTAAGGGCAGATTCCCCTGCGTCAGCGCGGCAATCAGAATAGTAACCGTCGCTACCAGGCCCACGCCTGACGCGAGACCATCCATGCCGTCAATCAGATTGAACGCGTTGGCGCAGCCCACCAGCCATACCACCGTCAGCACAAATCCCACCCCGGGCCACGCCGGCAAGCCATGCAGCATCTGAATATCCACATGGATGCCTGCCATGTAAGCCAGCACGCTGGCCCCGCCGATACCGGTGAGCTTTTGCCAGGCGGTCAGCCCCACCAGATCGTCCACTACGCCAGTCAGGAAAACCACCGATCCCACCAGCGACAGCGCCAGAATATTTGGAAGTGCTTTGTGCAGGACGTAGGTGTAGCTGAACGGTAAAGAGAATGCTATCGCGAAGGTCGCCACATATGCCATTACAATCGCAATTCCCCCTACGCGCGGAACCGGCGTCTTATGCGCCTTGCGGCCGCCATCGGGATGATCCAGAAAGAATCTTCCGATGCCATCGCGTACGATGGGCGTTACCACCAGTGCCAGCAGAATTGAAAGAGCACCTAATGTAAGTATGAGAAACATGGGTTCCTTTGTCCGCCTTTAGCTGATTTTCTGCAACAATTCCCGGATTCGCGCCGTATCTTCCGCGGAGGGATGGCCAGAGAGAGCGCTCTGCAGTTCTTTCCGCGCTGCCGTCTTGTCACCCTTCTCATACAGCGCCAAGCCAAGGTGATAACGAAAAATAGGATAAGGATACTTTCGCGCCAGATTGCTGAAGGTTTGAACAGCGCTCTCGTTAAGACCCTTTTTCAGGTAAATATAGCCCACCGTATCGGAAAAACCCGGCTGGCCCGGAGCCTTGGACAAGGCAAGCTGGGCAAGCCGCAACGCCTCATCCAGATCGCCTCCCGTATCGGCCAGGAAAAAGGCTGCGTTGTTTAAAGCCGGCGCGTTCTCGGGATGCGCTTTCACCACGCGCTGGAATTCCCTCCAGGCCTCATTCGAGCGGCCGGCGCGGCCTAAAGCATCGGCCAAACCCAAGCCCGCCGCGAGGTCGTTCGGAGCTAGTTCACAGGCCTGTTGATAAGAGGCGATTTCATTGTTGTGGTCGCCCTTGCGTTCGTAAACCTCAGCCAGGCGCCTGCGCAGCGTCACCGACTTCGGATCCTTGGAAAGCAGTCTCTGAAGATACTCAATCGCCAAATCCTGCCGCCCGGCCAGCGCCTCGGTGTCCGCCAGCCGCTCCAGCAGCATGGGCGAGTCAGGCTGGTTCTTCAGTCCCTCATTTAATGCTTCACGAGCCTTGCCGTATTGCTTCAGGTGCAAAAACGCCACTGCCAATCCGTTACAAACACGCGCGTCGCCTTGCCCGCGATATTTACCGAGAATGTCGATAGCCTCCGCATATTTCCTTTCCGCGATCCCGAGAAGCCCCGTTTGCAACCGTGGCTCCGCATCGTTTGGAAATTGTTTCGTCAATAGCGCCAGTTCCACACGCGCCGTCGCCCCATCACCGGTTGCAATCAGAGCTCCGGTTCTGAGCAGCTTCGCTCGGCGATCGTTAGGCCGAATCTCCAGGATTTTATTGGCCTGCTGCAAAGCCTCGTCCGGCAGCTGGTCCATGAAACTTGTTTCCGCCAGTTCGTAGCGGGCCGCAACCAGGTCCTTCTGCTTCTTGATCGATTCCACGAACTGGTCGCGCGCCGCGCCCAAGTCTCCCTCTAATCGATAGGCCTGCCCCAGTTGCAAAAGCAGCGAGGCGTCGCCGCGCCTTTGGGACAACAGGGCCTGAAATTCATGGATGGCCAAATCCGCATTCTCGCGTTTGCCGCTGTCCAGCAGAATCCCTGCGTGAAGATGCAGCGCCTCAAAATCCTTCGGGCTTTCTTTCACCACCTGTGCTGCCAGGCGTTCTGCCTCGCTCCGGTTTCCCTCACCCAACAGCGCCACCACAGCCCTCTTTTGATAGGCAGCCTTCACCTTGGCGTCCGGATTCGTTTGCAATCCCTCCTTGTAATAACGGAGGGCCTCGGCGTAATCGCGAAGTCCCAAATAGAAATCACCCACCTGCAGCCGAGCCTGGGGGAATGTCGCGGCGTTGTCCAGCAGCCGCTGCAGCGTGGCTTGCATTTGCGCGTCCTGGTGCAGGCCACTGTAATGCCGGGCCAATTGCAGTATGTAATCCGCTTCCCGCGGATTATTGCGCATTTTCGCCTGAAGTACATTTTCCGCGTCGGAGACTCGCCGGGCTTCGAGGTAATACGCGTACATCTGGTCGTAAATACGGCCGTAGGAAGGTTTTTTCTGGTTAATCAAGTTCATCGCCAGCTCTTCACCTTCTTTGGCCTGGCCGTTCTGAATGAGTACGTGAACCAATTCCGTCACGACGCCCGCGTCGGACGGATTTATCCGCAAGGCCTTGTGGAAGAAATCGATCGCCTCGGTGAGCTTGCGGTCTGTCGCGGCGAGATACCCTTTGATGATCAGACCTTCATAAGAATTGCCATTCTTTGAAAGAAGTTCGTCGGAAAAGTTCGCGATCTGTGTGTAGAGGCTTTGTGGATGGCTGGAATCGGCTAAATACAAGCTCAGGCAAACGTCCGCGTAACGGTCCTTGGCGTCCTGGTTGCCGGGCAGCAATTGAACCGCGCGAAGTAACGCGTTGTAGGCCAGCAGTCCCTTTTCCAACTTGATCGCTGTCAGGCCCAGACGATAGTACGCTTCCCCGAAGTTTGTGTCCTTCTGGATCGCCTTGCGGTAATTCAGGGATGCATCGTCATATTTGCCCGCATCGAAGAACGCGTTTCCCTTCGCCAAATAGCTCTCTTTGGTAACGCCGCAGCCCGCCAACCCGGCCAATAAGGCAATGCATAAAGACGCGCACACTAATCGCTTCATATTTTTCCTCCGGTATCGTCTTGTGCTAATTGGCTAGTTTTTCGAGAGGCGCAAGGTGTTCTGCCTGGAACGGAAAATCTGTGCCGCTCGAATCACGGTGAAAAGGGAGCCAGCCGATGTGCGACATGGCCGGGATCAGATCCGGCTCCCCACTGATAGATCGCTCTGCTAAATCGCTGTCCTAGATCGTTATCAATGTGTCTCTGGCTAGGCCCTCCTGATCTTCCGCGCCACGGGAACCAGGCACAGCGCGCCCATGCCAAATAACAGCAGGGTCGGCTCTGGCGTCATTGTGGTTTGAGTGGTAGTGGAAAACAAGTTGCTTACAGAGCTGACGCCGGCACTGTCTCCGGATGTTCCTCCGTCGATATGAATATCTTTGGATAGCTGCAGTGTGGTCTCCGGGCCAAACGTCTCCGAGGCGCTATTGATAACATTCCCTCCGCCGACGTCTTCCAACCCAAGGCCGGGAACCAGCTGGTTATCCTCGGTTTCCGCGACGTTGATAAAACTGTTCCCTGCGGCAAAGTCTCCGGCCATTTTCAGGACCAGGTCCGTGATGGAGCATCCATCGCAGGTAACCGTATATTGGATCAACGAGTCTTGCTCGTCGCCCGACGTCGCCGCCCACCCACCGTCGAAGATGAGCCCGCTCTCGAGCCCCGTCTGGGTTTTGACGGTGACTTCTGAGTCAGTCGGCGCGTTGACGCCAGTGGGAGTGTACGAGAAATCGCCGAAATTCAATCCGCCGATATTGCAGGTAAAGCCCGGCGCATCGTAAGTGGCTAGCGGCGTTGACAACGGGCAGGTGCCTGCTTGAATGGAGCTGCAGACACCGAAGACGAATATAGTCATGAAAAGCGTTCTCTTCATTTAATAGGCAACCTCCTTCAGGTACCAGTATTACTATTACTTTTGTAATCGGTTTCGTCAAGCCAGAATAAGTACGACAGTACTAAGATCATAGGCCATCGCGTAAACACGCGTAATCCAATGATAATAAAATAGATATCTTAGAATTGTCGATTTAGGCAGAGATTTCGGAAGGCAAAAGCGGTATGTAGTCGGCCAACAAAGATACCCTACTCCATTACCGGCCTAGGGAATCCACTTGGCCTTACCACAAATCCCACTTACCGCCTAACAGCACGCAAACGGCCAACAAGGCATTGGTGGTGGCATGAGCCACAACAGCATCCCCGATGCGGCCGCGCCTCAGAAACGCTACCGCATAGATGAGTCCGGCCAGTGTCCCAGCCAGCCACCGATCTCCATGCAGCAATCCGAAGGCCACTGATGAAACCAGAACAGCGATGTAAGTGAAATGTCGCGGGTTCAGGGACTCGAATTCGGCCGAACTCATTCGACGAATCAGGAACCCTCGGAACGCCAGTTCTTCGGCGATAGGGACCGTGATCACTGCGGCAACGGTTCGGAACACTAGCCATGTTATTCGCGCTGCGGAAGGTAACGAGGCGAGGCCTGACGCGAGCGTGCTGGACCCGTGAGCACCTCCCATGAAATCCAATCCCAACCAGAGTCCAAACACGGCACAGCCGGCCACTACGGAAAATCCGCCGAATCGCCAGTCTAGTTCCCGGTAGTTTGACCGGAAGAACCACAGCACCGCCGCGGCCGCGAAGAAACGTAGCGGGTAGAGCCATTCGAAACCTCCCGACGCCGCGCGTGAAATCATCGCGGCTGCCAGGATGGCGAGGAACGGCATCACGTACGCGGCGGTAGGGTTGTGAACGGTCTTCGGTTCCGCCGGGGCCTGGAGTGCGGACCTATTCGATGAAGACCACGTTGACGAAAACCACGGCATGTGGCGCGTGAGAACCGCAAAGCCCAGCGCAACGCAGTTAAACGCAATCCAGCCCGCCTGCGAGTGAAATCCCCCTGCCGCGACTTGAGGCGCCCCAGCCACGCCAATCAGAATCAGAGCGGTGATTCGCACCGCGTTCGACAACCAGATCACCACCATCCCCGCAGGCACCAGCAGCAGGGCATGCGGAAAACGGAATTCGCGCCGGAAGTACCCGAGCCAGGCAACGCTGAACACCAGCATCAACGCCGTGCCCTCGAAACCCGCGCACCACGGCAGGATGATCACACTGAACTTTGGGCTGCCAATGGTCATGGTGGCGCGGTCCGCTACCACTTGGGAAAGGAACAGATGCAGCAGGCCCTTCACCAGGTTGAACGTGAGGTCGGTAGCAGGTTTCCAGGAAAGATTGATGGCCGGATTCCAGACAGCTCCGTTCCACAAGGTGGAAGTGACCACCGCACGCCCTGCGATTATTGCGGCACCCAAGGCATAAACCCACGCATAACCGGTACTCCGGACGAAATCGAGTGCGAGCGCCGGCGGCACCAAAGCCGAGCCAGCCAATACGATTGCCACCGCACCGGTGACGTACCACAGCGCCGTGATCGCGTAGCCGAAAGCGCTGTTACCGCTTGAGATGGTGGAAAGACCGAGAAACGCTCCGAGCGCAACCAAGTGGAGAGCCAGCAAGCTCCACCGGATGGGCGTCTTTCTGACTTCGTTTGAAATCCGCTGGAACGTATCTTTCGACCGGAAGTAGCCGAGCGCCAGCATGAGAGAGGCAAAGGCGATAGCAATTTCGAGCAGCCCGCCGGCTCCGCGCCCCTTGTGAACCCAGTGAGTAATCGGGCTCCATTCCACGGCGAAAAGCAAAGCAAACAGAATTAATCGATGAGTTAATCCGAGCGAAGAAAATGTGGTGTGAGGAAATCGGCGAGTATTACTTGAATCCGCGACCGAGCCCGTAGCAAGCGGCTCATTCAAAATAGAGACACCGGGTGTTAGCTCGGTGTCTCCCATGGTTGACCCTAAATGGTTCGACCCTACTACTTCTTGCGGCTAGCGCGAATCACTAGCAACGCACCAGAGAACAGTGCCAGAGCGCTTCCCGCGGATCCCGGATCGATTTCCGGTACCGCAATGGTTGCGTTGGCAAAGCTTGCAACTGCCACGAACATCAGTGCCATTCCTAGAAGCTTCATCAGTTTACGTCTCCTTGGTTAAGTGAATTGTTACCGCCAAAACCACGCTGTTTGGATAAGGTATAGTGACACATTGAGTTAACTAAGATCAAGCTCTTGGTGAGAATCAGGTACCAGTACGAAACAGCGAACTCCTTTTACTGCAATGGGGCGTAGTATCCCTGGCGATAGAAAGGCTTCAACTGCGGCCGGCTCGCGGTATCCGCCAGCACCACTTTGATCTTGCGGTATCGCCCATCCCGAGCGCCGTTCGCAGACAGATAACCCAGCAGATACTGATTACGAAGCTCGGTGCCGATGCGGTCGCAGACCTTGGGCAATTCGTCCAGCCGGTCCACCGGGAAGTGCTTGCCGCCGGTTTCCTCAGCCAGCTCAGTGAGAAGGCGCGGTCCGTCCAGCTCTTCGCGAGTGAGTTTGCGGGGGTCGCTTGCGTCGAAGATGCCCATGGCATACACCTGCACATCACTCTCGAGCATGGCCTGTTTGACTTCCCGCTCGGTATAGCGGCTGCGGTTGTCGCCGCCATCGGAAAAAATGATGATGGCTTTCCGTAAATTGTGCGCATGCTTCATCTGAGCCAGGGCCAGATGAATCGCATCCAACAGGGACGTACGGCCAACCGCCCTGACGTGGGCGATGCGATTGTAGATCTCGTCGGAGTCCCGAGTAAATGGGACCGACAACTTAGGGCGGTCGTTAAACTCCACCAGGAAGAACTCGTCCTCCGGATTGGCCAGCTTGAAAAACACGGAGGCAGCTTCGGCCGACTTGTGAATCTTGGTATGCATACTGCCACTTGAATCGAAGACCATGCCAATGGAGACGGGGGCGTCTTCCTTGGCGAAGTTCGTAACGGGCTGTTCTACTCCGTCTTCAAAAACCCGGAAATTTTCCTGGCGCAGATCCGTTACGGAAGTGCCGAGCGGAGTGGTCACGTGAACCGGAATCAGAATCAGCGGAACATCCACGCGCAGATCCGCTCGCGGGTAGGCCCCATAGTTTGCGACCGGTTCTGGCCGAATGCGTGGACCGATGGATACCAGCGGTCCATTCTGAGCGCTGGCGGTGAACAGCACCAGCAAAACCATCACAGCGAGGCGCATCACTCTTATAGGCATTAGAGGCCGTTCCAGCGAACGGGTTGCCCAGTATATCACGGCGGCTAGGGTTTTGAACTCACTTCAAATGAGGGAAAGTACTGGGACCGCTAGCCAACGGATTGCTCGTCATCCTGGGTCTTCTCCTGATACCCTTCGCACTCCACAACCGGTAGTCGTGGATACTTCGGAAACCTCTCATCCGTAGCCGCCAGTTTGCACAAATAGAACACGGATCCCCGATCGGAAGTGATTAGCCGGACGTTCCGGCAAGTATCACAGAGTCCGGCGGCTGGGTCTCGCAAGATCAAGTAATAACACTTGACTTCTTCCCTGGTCCAGACTATATATAGATTGGACCAGGGAATGCCGACATTCAACTCACCAGAACTCCTGCCAGGTACGCTTTACCTCCTGGTGCTCCGGACACTTGCCCGCGGACCGCTGCACGGCTATGCCATCGCGCGCCGCATCAAGGAACATTCGGCCGAGACTCTACAAATCGAGGACGGTTCACTGTATCCAGCGCTCAACCGGATGCTGGTGAAAGGCTGGCTGGCCGCCGAATGGGGCATCTCGGAAAACAACCGGAAGGCCCGTTTCTACCGACTGACGCCGCTCGGTCGGAAGCAGCTTGAATCCGAAACCAAGGAGTTTGACAAGCTCATTCAGGCCATTCAACTGGTGATGAAAACCGTGTGACTATGAACTCGCTAAAAGAATTCGCGCGACGGCTACTCTATTTAGGACGCAGAAATAATCTGGAAGAAGTCCTGGACCAAGAAGTTCAATTCCACATCGAATCCCGCGCCGATGAACTGCAGCAGCAGGGCCTCGCGCCCGGCCAAGCCATTGCCCAGGCGCGGCGCGAATTCGGCCCACAGTCTGGAATGCGCGAAGACTCGCGTGTCGCGTGGCAGATTAAGTGGCTGGAAGATCTGAGTTCCGATTTACGCTATGCATTCCGTGCGCTCCGCCGATCGCCCGGTTTCGCCCTAGCGGCCATCTTCTCGCTAGCTCTTGGCATCGGCGCCAACACCACCATTTTCAGCCTGACCATGGAGTTCCTGTTTAGCGTGCCGTCCGCGCGCCAACCGGAAAGGCTCGCTTCCATTCAATTAGCCGGCAACAGCCACTCCCAAATGCCGATCTATCGATTCGTACGCGACACCCATACTTTCGATGGATTGGCCGGCAGCTTCGAAGAGCACCAAGTGAACTGGCGGCACGGCGAAGATACATCGCAGCTCGGAGTGTACTGGGTCACCGACAACTATTTCGAAGTAGTGGGTGTTCCCGTGGCCATGGGCCGTCCGATTCAACCCGGAGACCGTAACGTCGCTGTGCTCAACTACAATTTCTGGCAGAGCCAATTGGCCGGAGATCCCACGGTAGTGGGCCGAACCATGAT
>JBEKJJ010000109.1:0-51581 GCA_050011295.1 Bryobacteraceae bacterium | reverse complement strand
AGCCGATGCTGCTCCAGAAACGCTAGCACTTCGTCGTGTTCGGCGGAAACAGCACGAGGCAGTTGCGCAAGGTCGTTGAGGATACTGGACCTTCGGTGCAAGCTGCCGCACGCAATCTCGCCCAGCACGAACGGATGCATCAGAATCTGATCGTCCAGCAAAGCTTGTTGCAGGCGTGGTTCACCCTTGCGGAGATGGCTCACCCATACAGAGGTATCCACCAGAAGCATGGGTTAATAGTCCTAACTAGCCGATGCAGCGCTAGCCCGTTTGGGACGCGTACGCCGCCCTGCTTCGAAATGCGGCTGTGTGCCTCCGAGTGCCGCGATGCGGCGGGCGGTTTCGCGCGCGATCAGGGCTTCGAGGCCAGCTCGTATGAGAGAAGTTTTCTCTGAGATCCCCGTGACGGCTCTGGCTTTCTCGATCAACTCCCCGTCTAAATTTAATGTCGTCCTCATATGCATAAGTATGCATTATTAATGCATACATGTCAAGAGACCCTATTTGGCGGCGTAGATCTTGACGATGTTCATTACCGGCGGATTGCTGGATTCTGCCAGCGGACCGTCTCGCGTGGCCGTGGCTGTCACGTAACCTTCTGCGCCGTTCGCGGCGTAATCGGCCGCGATGCCGCGGAAGAAATCCTGCACATCCTGATCCATGGGCGCGCCCTTGGTTTGGTGTTTGTACGGGTCCACTACGCGGATATGCCATTTCGCGCCGCCCTCGATCAGGTAGGCCTCATAGAGCCAATCCGAACCGCCGTGGCTGTTCGGCTCTGAAGGAATCGAGATCGGGATATTGACGCGTTGGTCGGTAAGAGGGTCCTCGGTGCCGTGCACGCGGCATTTGCCTTTGGGTTGGCAGTTGGCATTGATTTCGTAATAGAAATAGATCGTGTTATCGCCCGGGAGACCTTTCAGGTAGTGCGAGAATCCAAATTCCGTGCTGGCACGGTAACAGCGTTCGTCGTGGAAGAAAACAGATTCCACGAGTGTGTGTCCGTTGGGGGAATCGATCTTTCCTTCATATAGAGCGTGCACGGCGATGCCGTTCCATCCAGTGGTCTTTTGACTGACTTCGAGGTACGTAGGGTTACGGTAAATGGGGCCGGTCAGAGGTCCAGTCCAGGTTTGATTTTGCGAATCGTAACGGTAGAGGTCGACATTCGGATTCTCCTGGGCGTTGCAAGCCGCGGATGAGGCGCCCTTCGGTTGGGAGGGGTAAGGGAGCGAAAACTCGTAGGGCGGTGAGACGGGCGGTACGGGCTGAGCCTCGAAAGACTCGTATGTGAATTTATCGGCGGCGAGCTCGGACCAGCATGGATACGGGCATTGAGCGATGGCGAGACCGGAAGCTGTCAGGATGGCGAGCGTGGTTGAGCCGTGCCTCACATAGGGATGACGCTAGTTGGATGACAGGCGTTGCATCGGCGAAGGCACCGACTCCCTTACGGTCGCGGTTCGGCTAGCGGCTTACTTCACAGCGATGGTCACACCGGCTTGGCTCGCGGCGGTTCCGACGGACAAAACTACCGGCAAAATACCGGGCGGCAGAAATCCGCCCGGGATCTGGGCGTTGATCTGCATGAGCCCTGGGAATCCCGGCGCCGGACCAGCATAGACCAGCGCGGCCGGATAGCTTCCGATGGTCAAACTCACTGCGCTCAGGTCCTGGCCCTGGCCTGTGGCGAAAAGCACGATCACCGATTCGCGGGCAGCCGGATTCGACGCCGAATTCGCAGTACCGTCGGTGTTGAGGGCTGCTGCTTGCCCCGTTCCTCCGGAGACGGTGAAGATACCCGGCATGGCGCCTACCACGTCGGGGGAAAATACAGCCACCGCGGCGCCGTGCACGACAATGTTGATCTCCGTAGTGGAGCCGGGTGTGAGAGTCGTCGGCGCCAAGGCGTTAATCTGACTGGCGCCAACAAAAAACGTGGTGGCGGACTTTCCGTCGAACAGAAGCTGCGTTTGCTTGGGATCGAAACCGGAGCCGAAGATAGTGACGATCTCGCCGGGAGCAATGTTGCCCGGAGCGAGCGATGCCGCGTTCACTATGGTATCGCCCAGTACCTGTTGCGGCGGAGGAGTGACGGCGGCTGAAACCGTCAACGTGCGGATGCAATTGTTCCCGGTGTCGGCCAGCCAAATTACGCCGTTTGAATCCACGGCGACATCGGATGCCGCACTCAATTCGGCGGCGGCGGCGGGACCGCCGTCGCCCGTGAATCCCTGGGTACCTGTCCCGGCCATGGTGGTGAGGCCACCTGTTGAGGTCCAGCCGCGAATCAGATTTGTACCGGTCTCCGCGATCAGCAGTTCGCCATCCGCGGTGAGAGCCAGGCCTCTTGGCGTCTGAAGCGGGTCCGCGATGATCGAGAATACGCCCGAGGCGGAGATCTGAGAAACACGAGTCAGCTCGCTCAGCCAAATGTTGCCGGTACCATCCACCATCACGGCGCCAGGTTTCAGGACTTGCGCTAGAACGGCCGGGTTTCCGGCAAGCGGCACCTTCAAAACGCGATCGTTGCCGGTATCCGCGACGTAGATTGCGCCCGCTTTATCCACCGCAACATATTCCGGATTGCTCAAGCCATCCAGCACCGTCGCGATGTTCCCATCAGGCTTTATCTCGCGGATCTTGTTGTTGCCGGTGTCGGCGATGTAAACATTACCGGTGGAATCTATCGCGACGCTTTCCGGCGAATTCAGCGTAGCGAGCGTGGCCGGACCGTTGTCTCCATCCGCGCCGGCGGTGCCCGTGCCGGCGATCGTGTTGATGATACCGCCGGGCGTGATTTGACGGATGCGATGATTCGCGGTGTCGGCGATATATTTGTTTCCTTGACTGTCGAGGGCGATTCCTGAGGGGGTGTGCAATCGCGCGGCGATGGCCGGTCCGCCATCTCCTCCGAAATACACTCCCAAGCCGCTGCCCGCGAGAGTGGTGACCGTTCCAACATTGGACACCTCCATCACGAACTGGCCTGTGCTGGCGTAGACATTCCCGACGCCATCCACTGCCACGTCGAGCGCGGACGCGACCCCCGCGAACGGCGTAGATAGGGTTCCCAGATAATTGCTGGAGGCGACATACACAGAACCTCCGCTTGCTGCGACCCCAGTGGGAACTGTGGCGTTGAAAACCGTGCTGATTACGTTTTCAAAAACTTTCCGGATACAGTTGTTGCCGCTGTCCGCGATGTAGACGGAGCCGGTCGAGTCGGACGCGATTCCAGCGGGCGAATTCAGTAGCGCGAGGTTGGCTGAGCTTGCGTCGCCGCCGTATCCGGCAGTTCCCGTCCCCGCCAGGACCGTGAGATTGCCGGTAGGAGAAACACGATAGACGATGTTCGCGCCAAAGTCCGAGATATATAACGTGCCGTCGGGGTCGAGCGCAACATTGCGCGGCGCCGTGAAAGTGGCGTCGAGCGCTGGACCGCCCAGTGCAGTGCCACCTTGTGGAACGGATCCGCCGCCGGCTACAGTTTGAATTTTCCCGTCCGTGGTCATCTTCCGGATGCGGGCGTTGCCAAGATCGGCGATGTAGAGATTTCCCGCCGTGTCTAAAGCCAATCCGTAAGGTTGGTTCAACAAGGCGGCATTCGCCGGTCCGCCATCGCCCGCGAAACCCGGCAATCCCGTGCCAACCACGGTGTTGATATTGCCGCCCGGCGTGATCTTTCGGACGCGGTTCGCGTCGGCGTCGGCCACATAAATATTTCCGTGACCATCCACGGCAATGCCTTCGGTTTGACTGAAGAGAGCTTGGAGCGCCGGTCCACCGTCGCCCACCGAATTGCTGCCGGCGACGGATTGAATTGTGTATGTCGCGGCAGCGGGCGGGTCAGCGGCCATCGAAATCACACACATCAGCCAGAAGAGAAAGAAGAATCGCGTTCGATTAACCACGGGATAGGCCTCTGTGGACTAGAGTGTCTTACCAATGGAAAATTCTCATCTCGGTTCCGATGGACGAGTGTATGAGGAAATGGTCCTTACTGTTCGCCGGGATGCTGATGAGCGGAATGGCGTACGCGCAGCCGCCTCTTCGTTTGAAAGGGCTGAATTCCTATACCGCTTCCCGGATAGCGGATGCGCCGCAACATACACTTACGCCTGGCCGCTCCCATTGGTTGCTTCAGTTTGCGCACAACCCGAGCGGAGCTGAATTAAAGGACCTAGCAAAGCGGGGCGCTACCGTACTGTCGTATGTTCCGGACTTCGCTTTTTCTCTCTCGGTTCCGGATGGTATTTCGTGGGAGGGTTTGGACACCCAGTGGATGGGCCGCCTGCGGGCGGATGAAAAGATGAGCGCTGAGTTCGGAGGAAGGTCAGCGTCGCGAATTGCTATTACCGCAGTAGTGGAGTTGTACCCGGATGTGGATCCCAACGATGGCCGCTTGATCGCCAATGATGCCGGCTTGCGCGTCCTTGAGAACCCGGACTTGCTGCCAAATCATCTGCTGGTGCGCGGCAACCGCGAGGAACTGTTGGCTTTGGCGGGTTGGGACGAGGTTTCGTACATCTTTCCGGCTTCGAAAGAACTGACGGACGGAATGCCGGTACATGCATGCACCGGCGCGCTCGCGAGCCTAGGGTCCGTCGAGCAGGCCATTCCTTTGATCGGGGATGGCTGGGACGGCCCAGGTCTGGGTGCAGCTAGCTTGAACTATGCCTTCGATAATGTCACCGCCCAACTACCGGCGGCCGCCGCGGAAGCCGAGATTGTGCGCGCGTTCTCCGAGTGGGCCGGCGTTGTGCAGGTCACCTTCACGCCCTCCAATAACCCGGACGGAGATCAGACTATCGCAGTCCTGTTTGCAACTGGAGCGCACGGAGATGGATATCCATTTGTGGGAACCGCCGTTGTGGGGCACACCTTCTATCCGTTTCCGGTGAACCCGGAACCCATCGCCGGCGACATGCACTTCAACGATGCCCAAACATGGCAGATCGGAAGCGGCATCGACCTGTTTAGCGTGGCGCTGCATCAGACCGGGCACGCGCTGGGTCTTGGCCACTCCGATGTGCCGGGCGACGTTATGTATCCCTACTATCGGATGCACACCGTCCTGATGCCGGACGATATCGCTGCCGTCCAGGAGTTGTATGCAGCCGTGAGCGCCGCGCCAAGTCCGAGCCCGGCGCCGGCTCCCGAGCCTGATCCTGCGTCCGGTAACCCGCTGCTGCTTGCGGTCATCGCCCCTCCCAGCTCTACCACAGCGTCGTCCATTTCAATCAGCGGCACCGTTTCGGGCGGCACGGGCAGCGTTCAAGTGAGCTGGACCTCAAGCAATGGGACGTCTGGAACAGCGCAAGGGTCGTCAAATTGGATCATCCCAACTATTCCGCTGAGCGCGGGCAGCAACGTGATTACGATCACGGCCGCGGACTCTCTGATGAACCTGGTGACTTGTAGCGTCACCGTCAGCGATCAGCCCACTAGTCCGGCGCCTAGCCCGACGCCGTCTCCGAATCCCCCGGCGCCTAATCCTCCGCCTAGTCCGAATCCGCCGTCGGGTCCCGACACAACCCCGCCGTCGCTCACGATTCTTTCTCCGGCCACCAACAATTACTCTACGTCCGCGAGCACTTTGGTGGTAAGCGGAACAGCTACGGACAACGTGGGAGTTACATCGGTGACGTGGGCGACGTCAAACGGAGACTCGGGAACTGCCAGCGGAACCACCAATTGGAGCACGTCGGCCATTCCGTTTTACATCGGGGCGACTACCATCATTATTACCGCGGCCGATGCCGCGGGAAACACGAGCTGGCGCTCGCTAACGGTCACGAGGGATTGACCGGCCTGAAACCGGTCAATCCCGTTCAGTCGTTCGGTTAAAGCAACTGCATAAGCCTGGAACCTTCTATCAGGATGGTCTCATCCCGCTCGGGTCCCGTGGAAATGCAGCCGATTTCGACGCCGGTGCGCTCGCTTAAGAACTTCAAATAGTCTTTCGCGCGTGATGGAAGAGCATCCACGCGCGTCAGTCCGCGAGTCTCGGACTTCCAGCCGGGCAGTGTCTCATACACCGGCTCGACTGCTTCCATTTCGCGAAAAGTGGCCGGCATCTCTTTGGTGTTGCGGTAAGCGGTGCAAACCTGGATTTCGTCGAACTGGTCCAGCACGTCCAGTTTGGTTACAACGAGACTCGAAAAACCGTTGATCATGGCGGTGTAGCGCAACAGCGGAACATCGAACCATCCGCAGCGGCGTGGCCGTCCCGTAACAGCGCCGAATTCCTTGCCGGCTTTGCGAATCCGTTCGCCTTCTTCTCCCAGAAGCTCCGTGGGAAAAGGCCCGCTGCCCACGCGCGTGGTGTACGCTTTGGAGACCCCGATCACGCCATGGATGCTGGTAGGCGGTACGCCCGCTCCTGTGCATGCGCCGCCGGCGGTTGCGCTGGAGGATGTAACAAACGGGTAAGTGCCATGGTCTACATCCAGCATGGAGCCCTGCGCGCCCTCAAACAGAACGCGCTTACCGGCCTGCATTGCATCATGCAAAAGCTGCGCGGTATCGCAGACCATGGGACGAATGCGGTCGGCAAATTTCAAATACTGATCGCGGATCTGTTCGTAATCGATGGTCTCTTGAATGTGGAAGGTTTGCGCCAGCAGTTGTTTGTCTTCGGCGAGCGAAGTATACATGGCGCAGAAACTTTCCTTCTCATACAAATCCGCGATGCGGATGCCGCGACGCCCGGTCTTGTCCTCATAACAGGGGCCGATGCCGCGCGAAGTGGTTCCGATCGGTACGCGATCCTCGCGCGCTTCTGACATCTTCTCCACGATCCGGTGAAACGGAAAGATCACATGCGCGCGATTGCTGATGGCCAGCTGTTTGGAGACGTCGATGCCGGCTTTGCGGAGGGTTTCGATTTCGTCCAGCAGCGCGGCCGGATCGATTACCACGCCATTTCCAATGACGGCCTGGATGCCGGGCCGCAGCACACCGCTCGGTATGAGCTTAAGGACGAATTTCCGATCGCCGATGAACACCGTATGGCCGGCGTTGTGACCGCCCTGATAGCGCGCCACGATGGAAAACTTCTCGGAGAAAAGGTCGACCACCTTTCCTTTACCTTCGTCGCCCCACTGCGCGCCCAACACCACGATGTTTCCCATGCTTTTACCCAAAACGTCCTATTGTACCGTGCGGAGGCGGGTGACGGCTGTATGTTTGGGACTGCAATTGCGCCACACGCCGCGAAACCGAGCCGCGACCGGAAGGGGGCGCTCCCACGAATGCAGAGCTAGCGGCAATCGGGTATCGCTCCCTCGCGGTCGCGGCCCGGTACCACGTCGAGTGGCGTTACATGCGATCATGAATCTCGTGCATTGGCGCCATTTCTGGCTGGCCGGAATAGTCCTCGCTTTCGTCCTTGCCCTGCTTCCATTTTCATTTCACGCCGAGCGCCATCTGGAGACTGCAACCCGCGTAGAAGGTAGCGAAGCGCATATTGTCACCGAGGAATTGGCCACCCGTTTTCGCTCGCCATTCGTCGACCGCGTGGTTCTAGTGATTCAGGGACTCCCGCCCGCGGATTCCCAGGAGGGCCAGCAAGCGCTGGCAACAATTGTGGAGCGGCTGAAAGCGGAACCCGGCGTGTCCGGAGTGGTTTCCCGTCTCGATTTGACCGATCCGATCTTCCTGGGCAAGGGAGGAGGAACCTTTGTTCTGGTGGGACTCGCGTCGTCCGAAGGGCCGGTCGAGTTGCTGGTACCCAAACTTCACGATCTTGCGAATTCTCTTCAAAACCAATTGCGGGGCCGTTATCCGGCGGCGAAGCTGGAGCTAACTGGCGAGACGCCGCTCAATTTCGACATTCGGAAGGCCAGCGCCGATGACGTGCGACACGGCGAAAGTCTGGTGATTCCGGCGACACTCGCACTGCTGCTGATTGCCTTCGGCAGCTTAGTGGCTGCCCTGATTCCACTGGCTGTGGGCCAGCTAGCCATCGCCACCACGTTGGCGATTGCAGGATTCCTGGCCCTGCGCTGGCACTTGTCCATTCTGGTCCAAAATTTGGCCACGATGCTCGGACTAGGCTTGGGGATCGACTACGCGCTTCTCATGGTCAGCCGCTTCCGGGAAGCGATTTCCGCCGGGCACAACGGACTTCAAGCGTCGGTCATCGCGGCACGTCAGGCAGGACGAACACTCGTGATTTCAGCCTCGACGGTAGGCATCGGATTTCTGGCCCTCTTGACGGTTCCCATCAGCGAAGTCCGTTCCATCGGCATAGCAGGATTCCTTGTTGCGGGAATGAGCTTGTTGCTCACGAATACTCTCGTTCCGGCAGTGCTTGCGATGCTCGGCCCGCGAATTAATGCTGGCCGGTTGCCCTTCACCGCGAAATTGGATGCGCATCACGCCGCACGCACGGGAAACCGCTGGAGGCAATGGGGGAAGGTGATTGTCGCGCATCCCTGGCTTGCGATCTTTATAGCCGGCGCACCTTTGCTTCTGCTGGCATCGCAGGCCGCACGGCTCCGTACCAGTGTTCCCTCGGGCGATTGGCTACCGCCGGCGGCCGAATCGGTTCACGCGCTTCACACCCTCGAACAGATGGACCGGGCCGGCATTGTTCAATCGTTGCGCGTGATTCTGGAACTTCCAACGGATTCCATAGCGGAGACGGACTCGGGGTGGAATACGGTGGATCGTCTCTCGAAGCGGCTCGCGAGCGACCCTCGTGCCGACCGCGTGATCTCTATCACGACGCTCGCGGAGAGCAACCGGGCTTCGCTCGGCAATCTCTCGCGTGAAACGCGCCGAACGTTCCTGAGTCGCGACGGACGGGCGGCCCTGCTCGAGGTCTTACCCAAGGCTTCCGTTTCTCTGCGCGACCAGGTCAATTGGGTGCGAGAACTGCGCAAGACCGGCGCGCCGGCTCTCACGGGAATATCCGGCGCCACGCTACGAATTGGAGGCATCCCGGCGCTAAATGCCGATTACGAGACTATCGTTGGAAAGCGGTTTGCCTCGGTAATGGCGCTGGTGGTGCTAGGAACGCTTGTGGCGCTGCTTGCCGGATTCCGATCCCTGTTCGCCGCCGTGAAGGCCATCGCTCTAAACTTGTTCTCGGTTGCGGCCTCCTTCGGCGCACTGGTTTTAGTCTTTCAGGATGGATACGGAAGTAGCCTACTGGGAGTTCGTGCGGGAACGGGCAGCGTCTTTCCGATTGTGCCTATCGTCGCCTTTGCCATCGTCTTCGGACTGAGCATGGATTACGAAGTGTTTTTGGTTGCCCGAGTCCTCGAAGCGAGGAGAAGTGGGCTGAGTGAAATGGATGCGATCCCGGAGGGGCTGGCGAGAACCGCGGGCCTGATCACCAGCGCCGCCGCGATTATGATTGTGGTATTCGCAGCGTTCACGTTCGGAACCTTCCTGGTGGTCAAGATGATCGGATTCACGCTGGCGGTGGCCGTTTTTATTGATGCGACACTGGTCCGCATTGTGATCGGCCCGGCGCTTCTCCGTATTGCGGGCGATTGGAACTGGTGGCCGGGAGGGCTCGCTACCGTGCGCAGTGCACCCGTTATATCGCGCGGCGAATGATGCTCAGTTTTATAACGACCTGTTTATAACGACCGGGCGATCAGCTCCTTCATGATTTCATTCGTGCCCGCGTAGATTCTTTGCACGCGGCTGTCCGCCCACATGCGCGTGATCGGATATTCCATCATGTACCCGTACCCGCCGTGCAACTGAACGCATTCGTCGATGATGGCGCATTCGCGCTCGGTGAGCCAGTATTTGGCCATCGCCGCGGTTGCGGTATCCAGTTTTCCGGCCATCAGCCGCTCAATGCAATTGTCCAGGAACACGCGCATAATGTGCGCCTGCGCTTTGCATTCCGCCAGCTTGAAGCGGGTGTTTTGGAACTCGATTAAGGCCTTGCCGAACGCGGTTCGCTCCTTGCAATGCTGGGTGGTTATCGAAACTGCCTGTTCGGTCACCGCAGTGGCGGCCACGGCGACACCCATTCGCTCGTACGGCAACTGCTCCATCATTTGGTAGAATCCGCGGCCTTCTTCGCCGCCCAGAAGATTCCGGGCAGGCACGCGGACATCGTCGAAGAACAACTCGCAGGTGTCCTGACCGTGCATACCGACCTTTTCGAGGGTGCGGCCCACGCGATAGCCTTCTAAATCCGTGGTCTCCACAACCACCAGCGAAATCCCTTTCGCGCCCACGCCGGCCTCGCCCGTCTTGACGGCCAACACAATCAGATTGGTGTGCCAGCCGTTGGTAATAAAAGTTTTCGATCCGTTTATCACCAGGCATTCGCCCTGCCGCTTGGCCATGGTCTTGATGTTCTGCAGGTCAGATCCGGCAACCGGCTCCGTCATAGCGATTGAACCGATCAGCTCGCCTTTCGTCATTCGCGGCAGCCAGTAATGTTTCTGCTCTTCGGTGCCGTAGTCCAGAATGTAGTGCGCCGCTATGCTGTGGACGCCATGTCCAAAATGCACGCCGGCGTAGGACAGTTCTTCGGTGACAACGGCCTCATAGCAGTAATCGCCACCACCACCCCCGTAAACTTCCGGGACGTCGGTCAGCAGAATGCCGACTTCTCCGGCTTTGGTCCATGCTTCGGGGTCGACGCGATGTTGTTCGCGCCAGCGCGCTTCATGCGGAACGAATTCCTCATTTATAAAGCGCTTCACAGTCTTGCGGAAAAGTTGGACATCCTCATTGATCCAAGGAGAGACGTATGGGTGGGTAACCTGTGGCGGCCTGGGCATGAGATTCATTGTACGCGGGTTCGATCAGGCCAATGTGCATCTATGCTAGATTGGCGGCATGCGAATCCTGGTCACACTCGCTCTCGCCCTCTCGTTGGTTTTTTCCGCGGAGCTTCCCATTTCCGCTCCGGAACAATTGGGATTCTCGCGCGAACGGCTGCAACGCATCAACAATCTGATGCAGGAACATGTGGCGGCCGGCGATATGGCCGGCGCCTCGGGTCTTCTGGCCCGCAATGGAAAAATTGTGTACCGCGAGAATTGGGGCGAAATGAAGGCGGATTCCATCGTGCGGATGTACTCGATGACCAAGGCCGTCACGGGAGTTGCCGCGATGATCCTTTATGAGGAAGGCAAGTTCTCGCTCAGCGACCCGGTTTCCAAATACATGCCTGAGTTTTCGAATATGCGCGTGGCGCATGAATCCAAAGACGCCGAGGGGAAGCGGATCTACTCCACCACTCCGGCGGAACATCCCATCCAGGTGCGCGATCTGTTCCGCCACACCACGGGGTTCGACTACGCCGGGCCGATCGATGAAACGGGAGAAATTGCCTACAAGAAACTCGGGATGGCGGGAGGCGCGCCAATGGCGTCCTTCGACCTGGCCGAAGCCGTGCGGCGTTTGGCCACCGCGCCGCTGCACGAGGAACCGGGCACGAAGTGGCGCTATGGCTACTCCATCGATATTCTCGGACGCCTGGTGGAAGTATGTTCGGGAAAAACGCTGGATCAGTTTTTCGAAGAGCGCATCTTCCGTCCGCTCGGAATGAAGGACACCGCTTTCTTCGTGCCGGAAGAAAAATGGAGCCGTCTGGCGACGCTATATACGCTCAAGAAGAGTGGGGGGGTGAAGCGCTTTGAGGGGCCCCCGCAGGATCGCTACAAGACAAAGCCGTCGCTGCTGCTGGGCGGAGCTGGTTTGGTCTCCACCATGGACGACTACACGCGCTTTGTCATGATGCTGCTCAACGAAGGCCAGTTGGATGGCGTTCGCATTCTCGGCCGAAAGACCGTGGAGTTGATGCGGGCGGATCACCTCGGCAATCTTAATCGGGGAGCGCTGACGGAGGGGTATGGATTTGGGCTCACGTTCGCGGTGAACCAGGGACCGGGTAAATCGGCGACAGTTGGATCGGAAGGCGAATACTATTGGGGCGGCGCAGCGGGAACCAGCTTCTGGATCGATCCCAAGGAGCACATGATCGGAGTGTTCCTGATCCAGATTCTGCCGTCGGAGGACGTCACCGCGCGCGCTCAGTTCAAGAGGATGGCGTACCAGGCGCTGGTGGATTGACTCAAGAGCCGTGCCTAATCGACAACATGCCGGCCCCGGACCCGTTTCCGACGTTGCAGAACCCTCGCTCGCGGAACGTGCGCGCACATTGGCTGTGCTCGGCCTGGTGGGCAGCCTCTCCACGCAATCGCAGAAGGTTCCGGGATATCCATTCGGTTCGCTGATGCCTTATGCGGCCGACGATCTGGGACGCCCGATATTCTTCATCAGCAGCATGGCGATGCACACCCAGAACCTGCGGCAGGACCGGCGCGCCAGTTTGCTCATCGGCCAGCCGGATGTTTCCGGAGATCCGCTGGGCGCAGCGCGTTTGACTCTGCTGGGCGATGTGACGGAAGCGCCCGCGGGGGAAGTTAGAGAACTCTATCTCTCCCGTTACGAGAACGCAAAGTTCTGGCAAGATTACACCGACTTTGCGTATTATCGACTGCAGGTCTCGGCGGTTTACTTTATCGGCGGCTTCGGCGTAATGGGATGGGTCTCCGCCGAGGAGTACGGAAGCGCGCTACCCGATCCTCTGGCCCAATCCGCGCCAGCAATCATCCGGCACATGAACACCGATCATGGGGATGCTCTGCGTTTGATCGCCCGCCGGTTTGGTGGAGAATCCCCCGACGAGGCGGCGCTAACCGCTGTGGACCGGCTGGGCTTCCATCTCCGGCTCAAGTCGGGCGATAGAATTCACGGCCGGCGCGTGGCTTTTTTGAGAGAAGTTAAAGACGCAGAACATGCCCGCGCAGTCTTTGTGGAGATGGTGCATGAGGCGAGATCAGGGGAATCGGTTTGACGGCGTCTTCCCGCAGGACAACTGCGCGCCCGGCCGTTCAATCCTGGGGCTTGGTGGCTTCGGGTGGCGGCGGAATCACCGGCGCTTCACTCGCCTTGGAGATCGCGTCGGCGGGAGACGCAACCTGTGGATCTGGGGGATTTGGAGTGGTCTCAGCACGCGCTTCGTCAAACGTTTTTCTAACGTCCTGCCAAAACTTCTTGGTTAGTAGCTCTTTCATTTGAGTTCTTTGATGGCTTCTCCTGCTCCGCTGAGATCGGCAAGCCGCATTTCGGAATATTTGCGCGAGAGCAGTACGCCAGGCGCCCCGGCGCGAAATGCGGCCGATACGGCTTCCTTCACCGCCTGCGGGGTACTCTTGCTGTGATTGCTTTCAGTAGGGATACCGATATCGATGCCGGGCCAGATTTGCGTATGCGTTCCGGCCACGCCCTCGAGCGCGCGTTTGGTCTCGCGGTAGACGTAGTTGGCCGAAAGCCCGGAGTAAGGAATCTGGTCGTAGCTGCGCTCTTTGAAATTCATCACCGCGTAATTGAAATCGAGCAAGCCCTGTTTCGAGAGATCGCCATAGAGCGTCGAACCTATATTGTCAACGTAAAGAGCCATGCGCTCGCCGCCGCAATTGTTGTACATAACAATCTTCAGGAAGTCGGAATATTTCGAAAGCTCGCTCAGGTCCTGCTCGGCGCGGTAGATGGGATTGAACGAATTGTTGTGCCAGATATGCCAACCCACCGGCACGTCTGCCTTGGCCGACTTCACGGTTTTGTAGACGGCGTCATACGTTTCGCGCAGGCTGTCGGTCCACAGCATTTCCCAGGCAGCCAGTTCCGGATAGCGGAGCAGCAGCCGCCAGAATTGGACATAGTAACCGTCCACCGGGCGTTTGCCGCCGCGGGTTGCGCGTACAAATTTCTCCAGCTCGAGAAATCCCTGGCGTGCGCGGTCCGGGTTGATGCCGCACTCCTTGGCCTTGCGCTGGCAGAACTGGCAGAAGCAGGTGACGTTTCCAGGATCGATCGGCGGCTCGTCGTGAGTGGCGCCCAAGCTGTCGCACAGCGCCCCCTGACGCTCGGAGCCCCACATGATCCCGTCGATTTCATAGGAGCGTGTGTAGTCCTCCACCAGGCCGGTCAGGAAATTCCGGTAATCCGGATTGTTCAGGCAGAGCGTTTCGGCGTTCCGCCCGTACAGGTCGCGTTCCTGCACCTTCTCGACATTGGGCACATCTTTGCGGAAAACGTCTTCCAGCCAGCAGATGGTTTTCATGCCGCGCTTCCTGGCCGCCGGCAGCACTTCGGCCAGAATGTCGAGGTTGCCGTGGTCGGGCGCGCGCGTGTCCTTGAGTACGGTGTTCTTGTAAAACTCGGCGTGGGGCGTGGCGAAGTTGCCCCCGTGGAATTTGAGATCGTACTCCTGCTTGCCGTGATCCGGCAGCGGTTGGCCGGGGATCTGTCTTCCGGCGATGCCTCGGCCGTAGGTGAAGACCGCGAGAAACAGCGTGTTCACGCCGGCGCGTTCCTGAAGGATGTCGAGCACTTTCTCGGTACCCTCATCCACAAACGAGATGGCGCCGGCCTGAATTCCGATCATCTTCGAAGGCGCCGCAGCCCGCGTGGCCTGAGACGCGGCGAGCGAAACACCGGCTCCCACAGCGGACTGGAGAAAGCTTCTGCGATTCACGTCGGAATCAGACACGTTTCGTTCCTACCGCCTTTCATAGCAGCCGGCGTCGATTTTCGACCCATGCTTCCTCGCGCTGCCGTCCAGGTCCTCGGGGCCGGCGGCAGAAACTTCCGCAGCCGTTCCAGCGTTAATAGCCGCAGAACCTGATTGCACGTGGTAGTCATTCTTCAATGGGTCCACAAATCGGGGATCGGCGAATTGGGAATGCTGGTCGTTCCCAGTACCGCTGACATAGCCGGTGAATCCTCGAAAGCTCGCGGGATGCCACCCCCATTTGCTCGTCTCCGCGCCGGAAACACAATAATACACGTTGTAATCTAATGACACCGCCGGCGTGTGGCTATCCACCGGCCCGGATTTGCTGGACGTCATCAGACACCGGCTTCCCGCATACACGATATTGTTCTCGAAAACATTGTTGGTCATGTTGAACTGCATCTGGAACTCGCCGGACCCCGTGTCCGCGGTGTCGTTTCCATAAAGCGTGTTGTTGATCACGGTGCAATGATCGGTGCCGCCTCGCTCCGCACCATAGCCTCCGATCGAAACCCCGGCGGTATTCGAGCTATAGATCAGGTTGTTGCGGGCGGTGACATAGCTGGTGGTCCGCCCGCGGTGCTCGCTCGCGAGCTCAATGCCGAAATCGACGTGGTGAATCACGTTCCGCTCAATCAGTATCCGCGTGCCGCCGTCCACGTAAATTCCGTCCGAGGATTGGTCATTGCCGTAGGCCGGGTTGCCTCGCGAAGTTATGTTGTAAACCAGATTCTCGCTCACCACGCCGTCGCGAGCCTGATCGGCGGCCGGGTCGGGAGCGGTGCGCTCGGCGCCAATGATGTCGATGCCAATGTTGTTGTTATCGTGCACGATGTTATGCGTGATCCGGAAGTTGGTCACGTTTCCGTTCACTACCAACGATTCGCTGGAGCCGGTCTTCAGGTGATGAACCTCATTGCCGTCGATGACGAGATCGGTGATGGGTTGCTTGGAATCGGTGCCGTAGACGGCAATGCCGAACGCGTTGGCGCCCCGTCCGGGAGCGTCGCGCCCCGAGAAAGTCTGCTCGATATGATGGACATTGTTCTTCAGAAGCTCGATGTGAGTGCCGGCGCCAAGCACACTGATTCCCAGGGGAGTGCGCCTGCGATCAGCGGTATGGTAATTGCGTATCTCGAAGCCCTGAATTCTGACATAGCTCTTGTTCTGGATCGCGAGCATGCCGCTTCTCCCTTCAGGAGTGAGATGCTGGCCGTCGAGAATAACTGTCTCGCCAGGATTACTCCGGAAGGTCACGTACCCGTCGCGCGCGTTGCCGGAGACGTTGATCGAGACCCGCTCCGCATACACTCCGCCGCGTACATTGACCGTGCTGCCGGCGATAGCCGTGTCGGCCGCATGCTGAATGGTTCGCCAGGGTGCCTGCAGGGTGCCTGGATTCGAATCATCGCCGGCAAGCGAAACGTAGAACGCCGGGCCCGACGATCCGGGCTGGGCCGCTAGCAGGGAACCAAACAGCAGCCACGCAATCGCCAATACGTCAAATTTTGTACGCTTCATTCGCCCGTGGATCAGTCTACTTGGCCGCCGCGGCGCTCCTCAGGAATGCGGCGACGTTGCTTAAGCCGGCGCGTTCCGCAGCGTCGATCGGCGTCCGCCCCTGGGAGTCTTTAATTTTCAGATCCGCGCCGAGTGCGACCAGCGCTTCCACCGCTTTCATCTTGCCCATCGCGGCTGCGATGTGCAGCGGCGTTTGACTATCGTCTCGGGTGCGGGCGCTAATATCCGCCCCGTGCTTCGCGAGCTCCCGAATGACCTCCGCATTATCACCCAGAGCAGCATCATGAATGGGCTGCGTGCCCGCCTCACTTATGGCGTTTGGCCGCGCGCCGTACTCGAGCAATGGGCGGACGCCATCCAGATCGCCCTTCAATGCAGCGTCGGCAAGCGGCGTTGTGCCCGCTGTGCCAGCCGCGTTCGGATCTGCACCCATAGCGAGCAACATTTTTGTGACACCGGTCTGGTGGTGCATCGCCGTATACTCGAGCGACCACGGCATCGGTCCAGCGGGTCCGGGAGGCTTCTCCTGGCCGGAATTCCAAAGCAAGCGGACGATGGCTCTCCGATCCTGCAGCTCCGGCGCTTGCGCGGAGGCTGAAAGCAGCATCAAGTCTTGGAGAGCTGCATCAAATGCGGTCCGGCCCCGCCGGTCGCGCGCCTTACGATCCGCGCCGGTTTCGAGCAGCAGACCCACACAGGCAGGCTGTCCGGAGTCGATCGCGACGTGTAGCGGTGTCATCCCGCTTTCGTCCAATTCGTTCAATGGCGGGTGCCGCGAAAGTAACTGCCGCATGCGATCCGCCTGGCACACACGCGCGGCTTGATGCAGTTCTCCGGCGTGAGCGAGAAACAGCGATACAAGCAGCGCGGCAGCGGTGCGCATAGGGGTAGCGTACCAAAACAAGAACCACCCTACGACGCTTCAAGCCCGGATGCATGCGACGGGACGCTATTGTGCGAAGATGTATACAAGTGAACACAAACCATGTCTGAGACTCTTTCAATACGCATTGATCCGGAGACGAAGAAGCGGTTAGATGCGCTTTCAAAACGCTCAAGGCGCTCGAAGTCCTTTCTTGCCGCTGAAGCCATCGCCGCCTATGTCGACTCCGAAGAATGGCAGCTTGGAGAGGTACAGGCCGGCATGGCCGAGCTGGACCGTGAACAGGATGTCAGCCACGAAAAGGTGGCGAAATGGCTCAGCTCGTGGGGAAAGCCAAGTGAGACAAAAGCCCCGCGATGAAGGTCGTATGGTCCCGCAGGGCGTTGCGTCACTTGATATACCTTAGACAACACATCGAGAAGGAATCCGAACAGAGCGCAGCTCTGATCGCGAGCCGCATTCTCAAAGCCGTTGACCTTCTTCAAAACCATCCTGGAATTGGCAGGATTGGCCGCGTCGTCGGAACGCGCGAGCTCGTCGTGCCTGAAACTCCCTACGTCATCCCATACCGAGCCCGCGGACAGCGGCTGGAGCTAATCGCAGTCTTCCATGGACGGCAGAAGTGGCCGAACAAACTGTAGGCCTCCGAGAACCTCAAACGCGACGTTGCTTTGCAAGAGCTTTTCTCGCCAGCAATAGTAAACGCTTTGCGACTTTGGGTGCGTAATCATTGCCCAAGTAGCGGTCGCAAGCCACGGGTCACAACACCCATGTGAAACTTCCTCGAAGCTGACTTCTCTGGCATTTGGTGGCCGCAGGGGGATTTGTAGAAAGCTGGCAAAACCGTTTACCGTTCGCCGATCTGCCGCAAATCGCCCGTCCCATCATCACGCGCGGCTTTGGCCTTCTACCGTTGGGAGGCGTCCTGCACTGAAAGTATTTGCTGATATATAATCTTGACGGTCGTGCTGTATCGACACATCAAGTTGGGTTCAGCGTCGATTTATGACGGTTTACGCCAACGCAACTCGGCTTTAACCGCAAACTCGAATCAAACCTCGCCGTCCTGGAGGATACCGATGACCGCATATACCCGTGCTAATCGGCTGGCTGTGAAACGCTTGCCGCTGCTCTTCACGCTAGTGTGCATGCTTGCGGGGTTGTCCGCGCGCGCACAATCCGATCCACCCATCCCCTCGGGGGACATACGCATCCACTACTTTCGGCCGGACGGCAACTACTCCGGCTGGACTGTGTATGCGTTTGACAACACCACGGAAAATACCGGCGCCTATTCGAGCGGCCCGGTGCAGGTGACTGGTACCGATAGCTTCGGCGTGTATTTCGATGTAGGCATCACTTCAGGTGCGCAAGAAGTTGGGATTATTATTCACAACCCAACGGCATCGGGCGGCGACCAGAAGGACACTCCCAACAATTTGTTCGTCGATCCTGCGACACAGGGCATCGAATTCTGGGCGTACTCTGGGATCGCCAAACTGTATAACACTGCACCCAGCTTGACCAACCCCACTGCTATCCTGCCGGGATACGTCCGCGTTCATTACCACCGGACGGATGGCAATTATGCAGGCTGGACGATCTATGCGTTCTTCGACACGACAGAGTACACCGGCGACTACAACAGCGGTCTGGTAGCACCCACGAATTCTGACGCCTATGGAGTCTATTTTGATGTTGCAGTTGTACCGAATGCGCAGAATCTTGGGCTAATTATTCACAACCCCTCTGCGCAGGGCGGGGACGTAAAGGACCCCGGTCCGAACGAGTTTGTCGATCCTACAACGGAAGGCTTTGAGTATTGGGGCTACACCGGAATCGGCAAGTTGTACAAGAGCCAGGTGAGTCTCACCAATCCCAGCGCGCTGCTGCCTGGATACGCCCGCATTCACTACTTCCGGCCAGACGGAAACTACGCGAACTGGAGCGTCTATGCGTTTGATGACACTGCGGAATATACCGGCGACTTCAACGACGGTCTTACGTTTGTAACCAGTATGGACTCCTACGGCGCGTACTTCGATATCAGTCTGATCCCCAATGCGCAAAACCTCGGATTCATCATTCACAACACCGCGACCGGTGTCAAAGATCCCGGGCCCAACATGTTTCTTAACGTGGGCACTTTCACCGAAGCCTGGGCGATCTCAGGGAACGCGACCGTCTTCACTACCACGCCAACTCCTACCCAGATACTGGATAGTCTGCTGAACGTGCAGCAGGCCTATTGGATGGACCGACAGCGAGTGGCCATCCAGCCGCAGTTTGCGCAGAGCGGTGATGCCTATGCGATAACCTCAAGCCTGACCGGTGGCCTGTCGGTGACTCCCACGGGCATCACCGGTGGGACCAGCATTCCGCTCACGCCCGGCGGAAGCCTGACCGCGGATGAGTTGCTCCGATATCCCCAATTAAGCGCTTACACAGTTCTTCAATTGCCGGCAAACACGCAGCTTTCTACTTTGCAGACGGCTCTTCAGGGACAACTTGCGTTTTCAGCGGTGGGTTCGAACGGAGCGCTACAGTATGCCACGGGAATTCAGATGGCAGGCGTCCTGGACGATCTCTACTATTACGCAGGCACCCTCGGCGTAGTCTTTAATCATGGCCAGCCCGCCTGGCAGGACTTTCCCGACGACGCAAACTACGCGGTGAAGCTCAAGCTATGGGCGCCAACCGCCCAGAGTGTCTCGGTTCAGATTTTCAATCACGAATCCGATACGACACCTGCCGCCGTTCTACCGATGCATTCACACAATGGCGTATGGGTAGCCGGCGGACCATCCAATTGGCAAGACAAATACTACCTGTACAGCGTGCAGGTCTGGGTGCCTTCCGATGCCGCAGTGGACACGAATGTAACCACCGATCCGTATTCCATCGACATTGCATTGAATGGCGCCAAGAGCAGGATGACCGACCTCGAGTCCGCTGAGACAGAGCCTCCTGGCTGGGACCGGGATACTTCACCTCCGCTGAACAGCTTCAGCGACATGAGTGTGTATGAGCTCCATATTCGCGATTTCAGCGTGAACGACCCTACGGTTCCATCGGCTCATCAGGGTATGTATGACGCTTTTGCCGACCAGAACTCGAACGGCATGCGTCACCTTCGCTCTCTCGCCGCAAGCGGGCTCAAAGCTGTGCATATCCTGCCTTCCTTCCACTTCGCCAGTGTGAATGAAGACAAATCCACCTGGATCATCCCCACCGGCCTTGCCGCATATCCGCCAGATGGCGAGCAGCAGCAGGCAGCCGTTACGGCCAGTCAGACAAGTCCTGCCTACAACTGGGGTTATGATCCCGTCCACTACATGACGCCGGAAGCGAGCTACGCGATCACTCCCGATAGCCGCGTGTTCGAATACCGGACCATGGTGCATGGGTTGCATCAGGCGGGCCTGCGGGTGATCCAGGATGTGGTCTTCAACCACACCAATGCCAGCGGCGAAGGTCCCAACTCCAATCTCGACGAAGTAGTGCCAGGTTATTACCATCGCCTGGATGCAAGTGGAAACCTCGAGACTGGTTCCTGCTGCCCGGACACGGCGCCCGAACACAAGATGATGGAGAAGCTGATTATCGACACCCTGGTGCTCAATGCGACGGAATATAACATCGATGGCTTCCGCTTCGACATTATGAGCTTCATGTTCACTTACAACATGCAGGACATTCAGGCTGCCCTGCAGGCGCTCACTCCACGGAACGGCGGCGTGAACGGATCCAGTATCTACTTGTATGGAGAGGGCTTCAATTTCGGAGATACAGTGAACAATCAGATTGGGCCGAACGCTTCGCAAATCAATCTTTACGGCTTCGGCATCGGTACCTTTAACGACCGCATTCGCGACGGAATTCGCGGGGGCAGTCCGTTTACCGACGAGCGTGTGCAGGGCTTTGCTACGGGGCTCTTCACCGATCCAAGCAGTTTCACCAATAGCACTCTTTCGACCAGTCAGCAGCAGGCCCAATTGCTGCAGTACTCTGACTGGATCGATATAGGACTGACGGGAAACCTGCGCGACTATTCGTTTACCGATAGCGCTGGCGCGACGGTAACCGGAGCCCAGGTAAACTACAACGGGCAACCCACCGGATATACCAAGAGTCCGATTGAGGCAGTGAACTATGCCTCCGTCCATGACAATCAGGATCTCTTCGACCAGGTGCAGCTAAAGTCGAGCTTGACCGACAGCATTGCCACCCGTGCCCGAAGGCAGGTGATGGGCATGAGCCTGGTGACGCTTGGACAAGGTATCCCGTTCTTCCAGGCCGGTGACGATCTCCTCCGTTCGAAGGATATGGACCAGAATAGCTATGATTCCGGGGACTGGTTCAATAAGATTGACTGGAGCGGGCAAACGGCGAATTGGGGCATCGGTCTTCCGATCGCCAGCCAGAATCAGGGCCAGTGGCCGATCATGACACCGTTGCTCAGCAACCCTGCGTACACGCCACTTCCAGCGAACATCGCATACAGTGAAGCAGCCTTCAGCGAACTGCTGCAGATCCGCTACAGTTCGGAGCTGTTCCGCATGGCGACACTCCAGGAAATCCAACAGAACCTTACCTTCCTGAACACAGGGCCGGCGCAGACGCCGGGTCTGATTGTAATGAAGCTGGATGCGAACGCGCGGAACTACGGACGCTACAAACACATCGTGGTGCTGTTCAATGCAACCAATGCTCCTGTGACTTTTACGAATAGCCAGTTGCAAGGCTTGGCACTCGAACTGCACCCGGTCCAGAAAAACTCCAGCGATCCCACAACACAGCAGTCCACATTCAACTCCGCAACTGGGACAGCTACGGTACCTGCGCTCACAACCGGAGTCTTTGTAGCCGAAAGGTAGTCATACGAATGCAGCTCGACTCCCGCGGCCAACCGGAAATTGATCGGTCACGAGCCGACGTATTGCGAACAATCTAGCGCGGGGCTCCGGATCTGCAGTGCACCGTCCCGAGATACCCCGCGTCGCCTTAACGACGGTTCTCGGCATGCTAGCGCGTTTCCGAGGAGTGATCCTGGCAAGTCGTGCAGAACTTGAGCAGGACCACTGCGCCGGCACTTCATGACACTGACTCCCCGTTTATCCGTATTGGTGTGCGCCCGGCTTGGGCCGTTGACGATTCTGTGACGGGCGCTTGGGCCTGCAATCAGGATATAAACAGGTAAGAGAGTCTCACGGGAGCCGTCGATGCTCTTCGCGGGGACGGCATCTGGAGGACTCGAATGCTACGACACTGGACGACTTTGGCGGCGGTCCCACTGGCTGGCATGATCGCGATCGGCGCGATTTGCGCCCAAACCATCGAAAAACCCAATTTGACCAAGCAGCCGACACTTTATGTGGTCGGCTACGCTCACCTGGACACGGAGTGGAGATGGGAATATCCGCAGGTCATTAGCGAATACATCCGCAAGACCATGGAGGATAATTTCAAGCTGTTCGACAAATATCCCCACTACATTTTCAATTTCAGCGGCGCCGACCGATATCGGTTCATGAAGGAGTACTTTCCCGCCGATTATGCGCGGGTCAAGAGCTACATGGATGCGGGCCGCTGGTTTCCGGCCGGATCGTCTATGGAAGAGGGCGACGTAAACACTCCGAGTGCGGAGTCGATCATCCGCCAAATCCTGTACGGCAACAATTGGTTCCGGAAGGAATTCGGCAAGGCCAGCGCGGAATACATGCTGCCCGATTGCTTCGGATTTCCGGCTTCGCTGCCGACCATTCTGGCGCACTCCGGCGTGAAAGGCTTCACGACACAGAAGCTGGTGTGGGGATCTTCAGCCGATGGCGGCGGTCCGGAATCGCGGGAGAAGACGCCCGAAGGCACCCCATTCAATGTTGGTGTGTGGGTCGGCCCCGATGGCGAGAGCGTGCTGGCAGGATTGAACCCCGGCAGTTACTCGGGCGGCATCGACACCGACTTGAGCAAACCGCTTCCGGCCGCGCCTCCGGATGCCGAACTGGAAGACGTTCAGAAGAAGCTCGCGCCACTCCGCGAGAAGCTTGAGCTGGCCGACCGAAATGGCCAGCCGTTCGATCCGAAAGATTTTCAGGAGTTCATCACGCTCAATAACAGGCGCGAAGGCCTGGCTAAGGTCCAGCAAGATCGTCAACAGGAAAGATATCAGGACGACTGGGCCGCGCGCGTCATGGAGAACGGCAAGGTCAGCGGCGTGTTCACGGACTACCACTACTACGGCACGGGCGACGTCGGCGGAGCGCCCGACGAGGATTCGGTGAAGCGGCTCGAAGCCATCGTCACGAAAGGGACCACGGAACTTCCGCCGCAAGGGCAATTCTTCATGGAGGGGCAGCCACATCCGGCGTGGCCCGCGGTAGAGGTGGGCAATGGACCCGTTCACGTAATTTCATCCAACGCGGACCAGATGTTCCTCGACATTACTCCGGCTGAAGCGGCAGGACTTCCCCGATTCACGGGTGAAATGGAACTGACCAATCATTCGGCGGGATCGCTCACGTCGCAGGCCTACCAGAAGCGGTGGCTGCGCAAGGAGGAACTGCTGGCCGATGCCGCGGAGAAAGCCTCGATCGCCGCGGAATGGCTCCACGCCCGGCCGTATCCGCTGGGACGGCTGAATGATGCCTGGGCGTTGTTGATGGGCGGCCAGTTTCACGACACGGCCGCCGGCACCGCTACGCCCAAAGCCTATGAGTTCGCCTGGAACGACGATGTCATCGCGATGAATCAATTTGCCGGCGTGCTGCAAAACGCATCGGAAGGCGTAGGCGCAGCATTGAATACCGGCACCAGGGGCGTTCCGTTAGTGGTGTTCAATGCGCTCAACATCGCTCGGGAAGACCTGGTGGAAGCCAGCGTGGATTTTCCGGGCGGCATGCCGAAACGTGTCCACGTAACGGGTCCGGATGGCCGCGAAGTCCCGGCACAGATTTCCGGTGGTAAGGTGTTGTTTGTAGCGCACGTGCCTTCGGTTGGTTACGCGGTCTATGACGTGCAGCCTGGCGCCGGCACAAGTGCCGCATCGGCGCTGCGAGTTTCCGAAAGATCACTTGAGAATGAGCATTATCGAGTCACGCTCAATGCGGATGGCGATGTTGCCGGCATCTTCGATAAGGCGATCGGAAAAGAATTGTTGGCCGCGCCTGCGCGCCTGGCGATTTCCTATGATAATCCGCGCCAATGGCCGGCCTGGAACATGGATTGGGACCAGGAGCAGGCGGCTCCCAAGGCTTACGTCAGCGGCCCGGCGCGAATTCGCGTGCTGGAGAACGGTCCGGTGCGCGTGGCCGTAGAGGTTTCGCGCGAAACTGCGGGCTCCGCGTTCGTCGAAACTATCCTGCTTTCGGCAGGGGATGCGGGTAAACGCGTGGAGTTTCGAAACGCCATCGACTGGAATACCAAAGAATCGAATCTGAAAGCGGCTTTTCCGCTGACGGCGTCCAATAGCGTGGCTACCTACAACTGGGACATCGGCACGATCGAACGAAAGACCGCGGAGCCGAAGAAGTTCGAAGTACCCTCGCACCAATGGATCGACCTCACGGATATGAGCGGATCGTTCGGCGCAACTATCCTCACCGATTGCAAGAACGGATCCGACAAGCCCAACGACAACACAATCCGGCTGACTTTGATCCGGACCCCCGGTGTCCGCGGCGGGTACCCGGATCAAGCCACTCAGGATATCGGGCATCACGAATTCGTCTACGGCATCGCCGGGCACGCCCGTAGCTGGCGTGAGGCCGGAACCGATTGGCAGGGGCAGCGGCTGAACGCGCCGCTCGTCGCCTTTTCGACTTCGAAACACGCCGGTTCACTCGGCCGCGAGTTTTCGTTGATGCAGCTGAGCAATCCGCGCATTCGCGTGCTGGCGCTGAAGAAGGCGGAGCTCAGCGATGAAGTAATCCTGCGGCTGGTGGAACTGGATGGCCGCCCGCAGCCGGACGTGCGAATTTCATTTGCGGCGCCGGTCTCAAGCGCCCGCGAGGTGAATGGGCAGGAACAACCAGTGGGAGAGGCGAGTGTCAAAGATGGCGCGCTGCTGACCTCGTTCACGGCGTATCAGCCGCGCACGTTTGCCGTTAGCTTGGCGGCTCCGCACAGCACGGTTCCTAGCGTGCAGTCCGCTCCTGTCGCGCTTCCCTATGACTTGGCCGGGGCAACCGGTGACGGGGAGAAGTCCGCCGCGGGATTCGACGGCAAGGGTAATGCTCTGCCGGCCGAGATGCTGCCCGCCGAGATCACATTCGACGCTGTCCAGTTCCGGTTGGCTCCTGCGAAAACAGGCACGCCGAACGCCGTAGTGGCGAAGGGTCAGAGAATCGATCTGCCTGCGGGTCCCTACAGCCGCGTGTACGTGCTGGCTGCCGCCGTCAACGGAGACAGGAAAGCGACCTTCGAGGTGGGAGATAGAGCAGTGGAAGTGAACGTCGAGGATTGGAGCGGATTCATCGGGCAGTGGGACAATCGCAAGTGGATCGCCAAGGATATTCCCGTTCCAGCGCAGCAGGGCCACCCCGCGCGAACCGAACACGACGATTACGCCGAGATGATCGGCATCCAACCGGGCTACATCAAGCGCGCGGATTTGGCGTGGTATTGCTCGCATCACCACAATGCCGCGGGCGAAAACGTGCCCTACGCCTACTCCTACCTGTTTGCATACCGAATCGACATGCAGGCCGGTACTAAAACCATCCGGCTTCCGAATGACCAAAACATTCGGGTCCTGGCCATATCGGCGGCCCATGAGGATCCGGAAATGCGCCCGGCGCAGCCTCTCTATGACGTGCTGCCTCGAGAGGCGCAACGCAAAACACAATAGCCTGGCGGCATCAGCTCGAGCTCGCAAGATCGCGTGCGGTTTCAACCTGGCACGCTCTTCAGCTTCCGCCAGCCACCCGCGGCGTAGTCTTTCCGGCGGTACGTTTGAGGGATAGGGCTTGATGTCGAGAATAGGAGTTCCTTCGAGCACGTCGATGCCGCGAACGCGCAGGATCGCGCCCGATCTGCCGAGCAGCTCGACAATCGTCAACCCGATCGGATTCGGACGTTGCGGTGAGCGCGTTCGAAACACGCCGTGCGGCCTATCGTCGCTAGGCGGCGTTCCCACCAGGTTGAATCCTTCGGCGCGATCGAATGCCCAGATCACGATCAGGTGAGAAAAGCCTTCGATATCGGTGAGGAGTATCCTTGTAAGGACTTCTTACAATACCCCATCGGATTGCATTGAAAACATAGCGGACCCATCTCCGTTACCTCGCACTTCTGTGCCATGCGTAGACTCGGACGTGCCTTGCGGCCCGCACGCGCCGTCAATCGTGCACAGCCCGATCTGGGTCTCAAAATGCGAAACCCCAGGCGTCGAGGAACAACACCGGTAACGCAGGAACAGCCGGCTGTGACCGCCGATCCGTGTACTCGGCAGTTTTACGGAAACGCCCACACGACCAATGTAGCGTTTCTAGGGACCTATCCGAAGACAAGCGGCCATAAACCTATAGATTCGGTTATTTTGCTGCGCAATTCGGAGCATCAGGCTGTTATCAGGCGGTTCCTTCGGACGCGCATTACCTCGGTTTGACCGGCGATGGCGGCCTCGCTGCGGTTCTGGGCAGCAACGTTAGTTTTAGCTTCTGCACGTCGACAGGGGCACCATCAACGTTTCTTTGATTCGGACATGCCTATATTGCCATTTCGCGGTTGGGGGCTGCCTGGTGGGGATACATCCACGCGATGGATCGAGTGGTGATCCCGGCAGAAGACTCGCACATGAGCGATCGGTTCGCTGATTCTTGCCGACACGGCATCGACTCCGCAAGCAGCGCCGACGCCGGCCGCCGCTGGCCTGGACCTCCAACCTCAACCCCCACGAAATCTGCTAGACTGGGCCGAATGAAACCTCCCCGTTCCCGAAAGTCGTCCATTAACGCAGGCGCCTTAGGCTGCGCTGTTGCCGCGCTGGCAGCTTCTCAACCCGCACACGCCGATATTATTACGGTGACGCTAAACGAGAACGCGACAAACGACAGCGATATTCAGATGCCGTCCGGCTACTTTGTCAACTCCAACCTCAGCTTCTTCTTCTCCGGCTTCTGCTGCGGCGGCCAAATGTTCTCCCTTGGGAACCAGCAATCTAGCGTGCTCTTTTCATCCCCGGGCTTCGTATTAGCCAATTATGGCGCCGGCCAGGATATCGCAACCGCCATGAGCAGCAATACCGCGGATGGCGGCGCCATCAGCAACTTCGCATTTCCCAACTCGGGATACGTAGCCTTTGACTACACGTCCGGCAGCAACATCTTTTATGGCTGGGTAAAATTAGCCGGCCTCAACGGAGGAGGTGTCGAAATCGACACCGCGGCCTACGAAACTACTCCCAATATGAGTTTGCTCACCGGGCAAACCACCGAAGCCGTACCTGAGCCTGGATTGATGTCATTGCTTGTCTTGGGGGCAGCGGGTCTCGACGTTCTGCGCCGCCGTTCCCGCGCCGTATAGTTCGTCCTCCGAATGGCCCGAAAGCTTTTGCTGGTGGGGTGGGATGCAGCCGAATGGAATGCAGCCACCGCACAGCCGGCTACAACGGCTCTCGCCGAACGCGGCGTCATGGGTTCACCGTCCCCGGTCTACCCGCTTTTACCCCGCTTTCTATGGCAATCCCTGGTCACAGGCTCCACCGGTCCCGGCAACCCTCCTCTATGGGATTTGCTGAGCGCCTTGCAGTACTCTGTCCATGTCGTCGGCTGGCCCGGGATCTCACCCGATGTGCCCGACCTCGCCGTCACACCCGATCTGCTCGATGCATCGATCCTTCGCTGCTTCCTTGCCCCCGATGCTGTCGTCCCGCTTTTCCCTGATCAGACAATGACCCAACTGGTGGCCGCTATCTGTGCCGTGTCCACCGTTCACAATCAGGCTACCTGGCTGCTTGAGAACCGTCCCTGGAATTTCCTCTTTGTTCTCTATCCTGGCACAGGCGCCGTCCGGGACCCCTTGGCCCTGGACGCCATGTACCGCCTCCAAGACGCATTCCTCGCCCGCCTCCTCGAACTCACCCGTAATGGCGGGGACGACATCGCCGTGATGATTGTCTCTCCTTGCGCCAATGGCTTCTTTCTCGCTGTCGCGCCCGGCATTCCTCAGGATCAACTGATCCACCGCATTTCCATCCTCGACGTCGCCCCCACGGCGCTCTACATTCTCGGCCACCCGATCCCGGCATCCATGGAGGGCAGCATCTGCCATGAAATGTTTCCCGACGCACCTGTTGCGGGTCCGCCGCCTGGCCGTCTGGAATCGGGCGACGCAGAGGGGCTCTGCGACCAATGGCTCGACTGGGAAACCCGGGAACGTTCGCGCGGCGAACCGGCCGACACTTGGTACGGCTCGCACCCGCTCCTCAATCGCGCCGTCACTCTGCTCACTACCGGCCGCCCCGGGGAAGCCGCCGAAATCCTCGCTGGAATCCATTTCCAATGCCCCGAGGAATTGGGCGTCGCCCGACTCCTTATTCAGGCCCTCCTCGGCGTCGGCGATGCGGACACGGCCCGCGGTGTACTGGCCTGGTTGTTCAAGGGGCACGAGCGCCGCGCTTGGATGGACTACTTCCAGGGCATCCTTGAAATGCATGAGAGCGGACTTCCCAGCGCTGCACCTTGGTTTGCTTCCGCCCGCGCCGCAGCACCCGATGCCGCCTTTCAGCCAGCCCACATCGGAAAGGCTCTGCTTCATCACAAACACTGGCGCGAGGCGGAAGAAGCCTTCTTCGCTTGCACAACCCTCGATCCTGGCCGCTGCGACGGCTGGGCCGGTCTTGCCGCTGTTTACCTGAAATTGCGCCGCAACGCGGACGCCGAATTCTGCGCCGCGCGTGCCGTCGCCTGCCGGTTCAACCATCCGTTCGCCCATCATCAGCTTGGTCTGGCGCGAGCCCGTCAAGGCCATTACGCGGAGGCCGTCGCATCCTTTGAGACCTCGCAGCGTCTCACGCCCGGCCGCCGCCACGAATCGCGCCTCCTCCAAATTCTGCGGATCTACGCGCAAATGGAGGCCGCCCCTGCCCAATAACCCCGCAGAAGATCTCAAGACCCATATCGACAAACTGCGCGAGCGTCTCCGCGCCAGGGCTGGTGAGCCCGAAGCGCTTTTCGAAATCGGACTCCTCATCCTCCGTGAGGGCAGCGTTGCACGGTCTGTTCGCCTTCTCGAACGCGCCTGCCGCATCCGTCCGAATGACGAACGCTTCCGTACAGGACTCGCTCTCGCGAGGGCACGCGCGCACTACGAAGCAGGCTACCCTGAGTCCGCCCTGGCGAGCCTCGCCGGCGCGATCGGGCCGGAAGTTGACCGCCTGCGCGCTTCAGCACTGACCCTCGCAGGACGCCCGGCCGAGGCCATGCCCCTGCTGGAATCGCTCCTCAGAACGTGGCCCGCTGCTCACCCGGAAGCTCGTCCCACGAGCTCTGATCATTCCGCTTACCTGCTGAATGCCCACTACACAAGCGCATGGCCTTCGGTCGAGCATTGGCACGAACACCGGCGCTTTGAGAGCATGTTCGCCGAGGCCCTCCGCGGGCCGGTCCCGCCACTCTCAAGAAGCGCAGGCTTCCGCGTCGGCTACCTTTCCGCGGAGTTCTGCCAACATACCGGAGCTCACACCCTGCTGCCTGTCCTCCGCCACCACTCTTCCCCGGGGTTCGAAGTCTTCTGCTACAGCAATGTAGCCCGCCCCGACTCGCGCACAGCAGACTTCCGCGCGGTCGCAGGGGACCGCTGGCGTGACATCCACGCTCTCAGCGATGACGAAGCGGCTGACCTCATACGCCGCGACTCCCTTGATCTGCTCGTCGATACCAGCGGTCACATGCCCGGAAACCGTCTGCTCGTCTTCGCGCGCAGGCCTGCACCCCTGCAGGCCACTTGGCTTGGTTATCCCAACACAACGGGCCTTGACGCTATCGACTTCCGCTTCACCGACATCATTGCAGACCCACCGCCCGTTACCGATTCTCTTCACAGCGAGCAGCTGGTTCGCCTGCCAGGCGGCTTCTTTTGCTATCCCGAGCCCGAATCCCTTCCGCCGCTCCCGGTTCCCCCTATGCGGAACCGTGGCTTCGTCACGTTCGGCTCATACAATAATTTCGCTAAGCTCTCGGATGCGACGCTCGATACCTGGGCCGAGATCCTGCGCCGGGTTGACCGCTCCCGTCTGGTCCTCAAACACTTCGCCGGTTCCGATCCTGCCGTCCGCGCACGTCTCATGGGCTGCTTCGAAGTCCGAGGTGTTGCCGCGGAGCGCGTCCACGTTCTGCCTCCGTACCTGGAGCATTCCGCCCATCTGCAAAGTCTCGGTACGATCGACATCGCGCTCGATCCTTTTCCCTATAACGGCACGGGCACCAGTCTGGAGGCGCTTTGGATGGGTGTCCCCTTCGTGGCGCTGGCCGGCGACCGCCACGTCTCGCGCGTCGGCATGAGCCTTCTGAACAGGGTTGGACTGCAGGAATGGATCGGCGCCGACCGACCCGCGTATGTTGATATCGCCTGCGCCTGGGCGCGGAATCCCGCCGGACTCGCGGAACTTCGAGCCACCATGCGTGAACGACTTCGCGCCGTACCGTTGGGCAATGCTGAACTCTTTACCCGCGGGCTGGAAGCGAGCTACCGAGACCTGGCCGGCGGATTACTCCCGTAATGTCGCCGTCCATTCAACCAATCGGGCCTGGTCTGGCGCCAGGCTGTGGAGCCGGACGTGACCGGCGTTTCACGAGACTAATCAGCTCCAACCCTCACTTTCCAAACTTCCCCCAAGCTGACTTAAGGTCCCCTGTGGCTGCGACACTTCTCCGAGATGGTCAAACGTCCAAGTGGCAAGAGCGGCCAACTTCTGGCATTGGAGTTGGTAGATCTGAGGGTCGTGCTGATGCGCATTTAAGCGCGATCAAGCCAGTATCAGCCTCAATTGCGATTGGCCTTCTTCCATGACCTCCTCGCAAGCATCGCTGCGACGCGTTTGTTCCCCTTCTTTACACTGCGGCATTTGATAGCCTATGGCGCCGAAGCATCACCCTGCGATTCTGCCCGACGCGCGAGGAACTCCGTTTCGGCTTGGAGCATGGCGATAAACGCCGCGAGCGCTCGATCACTACATCGATTTGATACTCACGCAAAGTCCAGCCCACGCCTCCTAACTAAGGTATAATCCGAGCCTGTAAGTCGCAGCCGGCAAATCGGACATTCAAACGAAAACCCACGCGAAGGAGATCCATGCGATCGACTCGAACCTTGTTGATCTGCCTTCTAGCCGGTGTGCCCTTGCGCGCCGATTACCCTTCCACCGTTCTCTCCACTACTCCTGTTGCCTACTTCCGCCTTGAGGCGGCCAATGATTTCAGCTTGGCCAATTTTTTTGCCTCCACCTTCAGTGGCGGCGCAACTCTGCTTCAGGGCGGCGCCATTACCTGCGCAAGCTCCAACCATTCGGTAGCCCTTAATGGGACGAACGGCATGGTCACTACCGCCTTATCCGGCAATGTGGTCGAGGTTGGCGCTATCGTCGCCTGGGTCAATCTTGCACAGCTCCCTTCTCAGGCCGGGCGCATTTTTTATGTAGCCGGTGAGTCGCAGAACGGTAACGACTTCGACTTGCAATTCACCACCGACAACTGGGTCCGCTTCTATGTCAGCAACAACGGCGCCAATGTCGGCTATCAGCCCAGCGCGTCCAGCCTGGTGAATCAGTGGCACATGATCGCCGCCACCTTCAACGCAAACACCAACACGGAGCTCCTCTACTGGGATGGGAACCAAGTTGCGAGCGCCAACAACGCGGCTAAAACGGGAAAATCCGCACAGTTCAACATTGGTGAGAGCACGGTCTTTCCGGGGCGCTGGTTCGCCGGCGACATCGACGAAGTGGCGGTTTGGAATCTCGCTCTGACCGCGGCTCAGATCAAGACCATCTATGACGCCGCGAACTGCCAGCCACCCCCAGCCAACCTGACCGTCACTGACGTTTCTCCCGACATGGCTTACGGGACGCAACAGAACTTCCGATGCTCTAACTGCACGCCTAACGATTCCCAGACGACAGCTGGATCGGGGACGGGCGGGTCCGGGTCCGGTGGCCGCATTCATAGCTTGGCTGCGGACCCGATTAACAGCAACGTCGTGTACGCGGTCACCACTGGAGCAGGGGTGTGGAAGTCCACAGACGGAGCCCAATCTTGGGCACAGGCCAGTGTCGGACTCAAAAATGGCTTGGCTCTGAGTTCTAACACAGTCCTTGCACTGGACGGCAACAATCCGAAGCGACTTTTATACAGCACCAATCACGACGATGGCAGTCCAGGCGACGGGGGATCCTATGGTTATGGGAATGGCAAAGGTCCGGCCGGAACCTCCCCTTATTGGTTGTATGGTGGACTCTACGTCTCAACCGATAGCGCCGTCACATGGCAACATGCCGAGGGAAGCTCCGGAAAGGGGGGCTTATGTCCCGGATCCGACAGTGACATCCTCAGCGCGTCCTTCGTATCAGGCCAGCCTCTTGTGGCCACGCCCTGTGGATTGTTCACCAATGCCACGGCCAATCTTGCCAACGGCTCGGCGTGGCAGACTATCAACACCCTACCGGCTGGGCTCTCCACGAGTGGAGCAATCCTTGCGCCTAACAGCTGGGGCAATGTCATTTTCATATGTAATGGATCTTCCGTCTACCGCTCCACCGATCTAGGCAAAACGTGGGACCCGGCTTTTAATCTGGGCAGCGGTAACAGCTGCTTCGGCTTGTCAGCGGTTCCATTACCACAGCTATTTCAGCCCAATAGCGTATTAGTAATGCACAGTGTGTCAACCGGCGTGGCCGGCGGGTGCTCCAATCAAGTGAAGGGCAGCGCAGAGGAAGTGACTCTGGTAACCTTTCCTGCCGGCACCAGCGTCACCCTGAACTTTACTTCCGTGTCATGTGCCGGAGGCTCCGGTATCTCCTCTGTATTTGCAGTCCCCAGAGCCAGCGCTCCCCCTGGCGCAACAGCGGCAGGTGTGGCATTCGACGTATATGCGGGCAATGGATGGTCGTTCTATGTCTACAATTCACCTTCGAGTTGGCTCGCGCTTCGTAGCGGCGGCGCCAGGCTCCACGATGACAGTTGGTCAATGGCCTTTCCCATTGGATACGATCCGGCTAATGTGAAGTGTACGGCCTATGCCGGGACCGATGGCGGTGTGTACAAAAATACTTCTTCGGTTGTTGTTTCCGGCGGGTGCGACCCATCCAACGGGTGGGTTACAGCCATGCATGGCCTGCACAGCCTCGAAACTTATGTGATCGACGGAGTCTCCCAGGCAGTGGCCAATCCTTCCTGCACCGAATGCCCGGACGCACTCTACATCGCTACAGGCGATAACGACCTTTGGGCTGTCTGGAATGGTGGGGCGAAATCCGGCGTCGAGGATTTCATCACCGGCGATGCGGGCGAAGTGCATGTCGATCCGGCATATCCGTCGCAGGTGGTCAACACCAGAGGGTTGGTAGCGACTGTGGCGTCTCTACCCGTCGGCAGCGGACCGCCGCTACCACCGAACACCACCGCCGGAGGAGCTGCTCCACCGTCGCCACAAACACCACCTGCCACCGGTACCGGCTTGGCGTCGCTGCCGGGTGTCTATTACTTCACCACCGGACCATGTACCGGAAGCGTCGGCAATCTGGGGCCATGCCCACTCGGCCCCGGCAATCCCACACTAACGCAGTTGTTGGCTGTGGCCGGAGAAACCGTCACTTCGCCCGTTTATTATGCCGTGGTTGGCGGATGTACACCCGGCCCGAACAACACTTGCCCGGTGTTACCCGACCGAATTGTCTCCGCTACAGGCGTGCCCAGTGCGCAGGCATGGAAGCCGGTGGATGGCGGTCCATTCTTTCCGGCCGGCAGCGTTCTTCAAATCCGGGCGTCGGGTGGAATCAACAACACATTGCTGTGGGTGCTCGCGCTCGCGAGCAGTGGCAACGGGCAAGTGTACCAGGGACGGGTGGTTGGCGGGCAGGTCTCCAAGTGGAATCTTGTCTCCGGATCCGGACAGACCGCGATCGGCAATGCGGCTGATCTTTTTGTAGACACTTACGATTCCTGCAACCCTAATGTCCTTGTCTCTGTTTGTCGCGCCTGGGTTACCGACGTTAAGGATTCCACCATCAAAATGACTACCGACGGCGGCAATACCTGGAATGCCAGTACCGCAATGGCGACCATCGCCACAGCAAACGGCCGCTACCGCTTCGACTGTCACCATCAAAACAATGCCAACTGGTTTATCTTCGACTATGGATGCGCATTGTCCGGGATGTCTTTCAGCCGTACCGACTCGAATATTGGGGTGGCAGCGCTATATCCCGGAGGTGTTGCATATACCAATGACGGTGGCCAGAACTGGAGAGAGTTGAAGGGCATCACCACATATCTTCCGACAGGAAGTTCCTCGGCTCAAAACCTGCCGGGCTATCCCATCTCCGTTTGGTATGACGAGAATCGGGCCGCAGGAAAGCCCGCCATCTATGTGGCTTTCCATTGGAATCGCATCGTTCGCGTAGACGGAAACTTCGCCGTGTTGCCCGCACAATAATCGGCGGAGACGCGATCCGCGCGGCCGGGCTGAGTTTCCTATACAAGTGTTGTTGCGCGCTGCCGCTGCCTTGTAATCGTGTGGTCTGCAGCACTCGCCCATCTTTCTACTCCGCAAGGACGCCACTCCGCACGGTCCAAGCCTTATCGCGTTCGGAAGTGGGATGCTCGCCGGCGTAAATTTATCAATCAGTAGACGGCCCGGAGGTAGGCCCGCCGCGCGGCGCCGGATGCGGATTCACATAGCGCCCGAAGTGTCCCGTCCCGTCATGTAACGACTCGTGCAAAAACCAGCCAGCCATCAATCTTCAGGTTTGATGCCGATGTGATCCACTGGCCGCTTGATTTGTTCCCCTTGCTCACGCGTGGGGCTACAACCCGGCTCGTGGTAGCCCCGCGCGTAAGCAAGGGGACGACCCCGTTTTTGGAATGAAATCAGCGGGTCACAGACCTAGGTACCGCTCGAAAAGAACCGCAAGGAAAGGAATATCGTACAATCGCCGGATGGTCGTCAGATCTGGAAACGAGAGCATTGTCCGATATAACCGAGGGTTTACTCTCACGCTTCAGGTCGTCGGATGGGTGTTGATCCTTCTGGCGGTAGGAGACCTTTGGGGGGCGCTTTTGGGGAAGGTCGATTGGTCGTCTTCGCTTTTCTTCTGGGTGGCATCGGTGTACGTGGTATGGCGAGTGTTCTCGCTCACGGGACCGTTTTCTCGAAGCTTCGTGGCCATCGGGCCGGAAGGAATAAGGCTGGGGTTGATGAAAAGAACCGGGAGCAAACGGTCAACGCTCCCAGAGCAGCACTTCAAGTGGGAGGAGATTGAGCATATCGCTTACGACAGCGACAAGGGTGTCTGCCGATTCCGGGCTCGTAACTATTCCTATGAGCTTACCGACAACAACTCTCCATCGCCCAGGACAGTTGCGAAATTGATGGCAGAGAGAATGGGTGTGCAGCTTCCAGCTCAGGAATTGCTAGTACCGCCCGGCAAAAGACCAGTGCCGCGCCTGACTCAAGCCGCGATAATGGGCGGAATTAGCCTCCTTCTGACGGGCGCTGCTGTTGCAGGAGCATTGTGGATGCGTAGCCAAGCCGACGGGCCGTTCACCGAAGCCGAAGGCGGCACTCTCATTGTGCTCGGGCTGCTCGGCATAATCTTATTCGTTTCGGCGATCGTTTTAGTCATAGTAGAGGTGACTCACAGGCTTTAGGACCCAGAAGATCAAAATAGAGCAGAGAATCAAGCCGATTTCCAAACTGCCAGCGATCTCGCGTGCTCTCAACCGTTTCCAAATCCCAGTAGAGGCGATTAGTCAGCGCCCGCACCAGCTTGCGAACCAGGAGTGCGGGAAAACCGCCCACGGTGCATTTGGAATTGATGCGCATTTTCTTGTAAGCATAGTTCAGTTCGTCGCCGCGCGGCGCTCCATAGGGGCCAGAGAGATTACAGCCACAAAAGGCCCGGGTGAGCGAGGAAACCCGCCTATGGTGTAGCGAATGTCAGGCGGCAAAAGCTCCGCTGGCGTCGGCGCCATTAAATATGTAGCTCACTATCTCGGGATGTTGTCCCCCGCCGACATTGAGGAACCAGCACCCCGTCATGGCAGAATTCGGCCGGGCAGCACATCGCCGGACTTGCTCCGCGCGACGCGAGCCATCACTGAGGCTAGCCCGCTGAGCGCGGCCACCAGCAGCAGCGCCATTCTCAGTGAGGAGGCCTGGGCCAAGAAGCCGATCACGGGAGGACCAACAAGAAAGCCGAGATAGCCGGTGGCGGAGACGGCGGCAATTCCGGCCTGCGGCTTGCCCGCGGCCTTCTTGCCCGCTACCGAGCATAGGATCGGAAAAATCGCGGAGAATCCCCATCCTGCGCAGGCGAAGCCGGCCAGCGTGGCTGGTACGCCGCCCGCCAGAAGCGCGATTCCCAGACCGGCAGCCGCCAGCGCGCTGCCCCACCGCACTGTGGCGACGGAGCCGAGGCGCTCGTGGAACCAGTCTCCACGCAGCCTTCCGAGCGCCATCGATAGCGAAAACACGGCGTAACCCATTGGAGCCACTCCGGGGCTGGAGAGCTGTCCAAGATACACGGCGCTCCAGTCGGCCATCGCTCCCTCACCGAGCAGGATGCAGAATGCCACAAAGCCGAGCCCAATCAGGGGACGCAGCAACTCGAGCGTGGAACTCGCATCTGGCAGCGGCTCCGACACATTCACCAACATGTGGCGGCACACCGGAATGGACGCGACGGCGAGCGCTGCGCCCACCGCAGCCAAATGCCATTGCGGCTCAATTGCGTAGCTCGCGGCCAAGCTGCCCATCAGCGACCCAATCATCCCGCCAAAGCTGAACAGCGCGTGAAAGCCGACCATGACGGGGCGAGAATAGGCGGCTTCCACCGCCACGCCCTCGGTGTTCATCGCCACGTCCATGAGGCCCGCCGCGGCCCCGTAGACAAACAGAGCCGCCGCGAGCACAGCCGTATTCCACGCCAACCCGGGAAACACCACCGAGATGCACAGCAATAGCGTGGAGACTCGCGTCACGCGCGCACTCCCGAATCTTCCCACCAATTTCGAGGTCAGCGGCATGGCGATAAGCGCCCCGGCCGCCGTAGCCAGCAGCGTTGCGCCCAGCATCCCCACCGAAAGATGCAGCTTCACCTGCACTGCGGGAATCCGCGACAGCCAGTTCGAAACGAGAATCCCGTGGATCAGGAAAATAAGGGAGACGGAGATACGAGCCCGTCGCAACTCAGCTTCGGAACTACCGGGACCGGTAAGCATTCGTAATCGACGATCGTAACTCCAGTTGCACTAAACAAGTAGTATCGGCAGCAGCAGACAATGTCAAAGACTATCATGATCCGGTTGAAGACCCTTCAACCGATCATCCATCTCGAAAATGGCGGATTGGCACACCTGATTCTGACAACACTTGGTTCGAGAACCTAGCGATAATGGCTCATAACAGTTCGAGTCCAGCTTGGTGTAAATAGGTCCGCTCACCCGCCGCCGTTCTTGGATGGCTTTATCTTCTCCCCGCCCTTGCTGCCAAGGATGATGACGAGGCCCCGCGATCTCCACTATTCGCTCGATCTCGGCCTCTGAAAAAGTCGTGGCACTAACGCCCTTGCCCTCTGCGATCAGAACACGAATGCGTCGATCACCGGCCATGGCTCTGACCCTCTGGCTGGTGGTTGCGGAGATGCGGCTACATAGCCTTTCTCCTTTTCGGCTGACTGTAGGGTGATTCGGTTGATATGTCAAATGAAATGCAGAGAAGCGCGGGATCTCAAAGGCTTGTCGAGGTCAGCGGGCACGAAGCGCCGGAGGCGACGCGCTGCTCGATGATTTACTCGCAGCGCATGGCCGTGAATTTGCAAATTGAGCAGTGATCGTCGCGGTCCCACGTTCACTCCGAACGGAGAGCTTCCATTGGGTCGACTTTCATTGCGCGCAGTGCCGGGATGTAAGTAGCGGTGAATGCACCCGCAATCAACAGAATCGAAACAGACGTATAAGTTATCGGATCGATCGGGCTGACGCCGAATAGCAATGATCTCAGGAGGCGTGTAAGGGCCGCGGACGCGGCCAAGCCGCAGGCGACACCGGTTAAGGTGAGCAGCAATCCGTCGGCGACGAAGATGCGCGACAGATGGTGCGGCCGCGCGCCCAGCGCCATCCGGATTCCCATTTCCCGGCGGCGCTGCGACACTGCGTAAGAGATCACGCCATAAATCCCCACCAGGCCGATCAGCAGCGCCATCGCCCCGGCCATCGCCAGCATCACCAGAGTGAAGGACGTGCGTTCCATCGATTTCGAATAAATCTCGTCCAGAGTGCGGACGTCGGCGAGCGGAAGGCTCGCATTCAGGCTCCAGACGGCGCGTTGCACCTCGCGAAGCAAGCTCTGCGATCCCGCGCGGTCGCTTCGAATAATATAGGCAACGGAGCGGACAACGTCCACCGGAACATCATTGAAGTTATACAGCAGCAGTGGATAGTAGGCGCTGGCTGGCGCCTGCTGCTGAACGCCGTCGCTGCGCTCGTCGGCGATCACGCCGATCACTTGGCGCCAGGGGTCGTTCTGATTGGGCCTAATCTCCTTGCCAAGGGCGAGGCGCGGATCGCCCCACAACTCGCGCGCGAGATTTTCACTGACCATGGCGGTGGGGCGGCGCTCGAAGACGTCGGCCCAGGTAAATTCACGCCCGGCGATCAGGCGGTTGCCCATGGCAGCGAGAAGCCCCGGTGAGATGAACTTCTGTTGGCGCAGCGGCGGTACTTGGTCATACCTCTTGTCGCGCGCGTAGACCTGGTACGGGCTGCCGCCCGGATCGGTGGGAATGAATGCGCTAATTCCAGCCGAAGCTACGCCCGGAATCTCGCGGATCTTTTCGAGGATCGACTGCTCCAGTTGTGCGACCGCGAGCGGGTCCTGCAGCTGGGCTGCCGGGATGGCGATGCGCATGGTGAGCGCGCCATGGGGGGCAAATCCCGGATCGACGTGACGCAGCGCCTGGAACGTCCGGATCATCAGGCCGGATCCGACGAGTAGTATCACAGCCAAGGCGACCTGCACAACGACCAGCATGTCACGCGTGCGCCGGCGCTCGCGAGTCTGGGACGAAGTTCGTCCTCCGCCGCGTAATGGCGTGGCGATGCGCGGGCCGGCGTACTTGAAGACAGGAATGATCCCAAACACAACTCCGCTCAAGAGCGCGGTGCAGAAGGTGAAGGCTAGCACGCCAGGGTCGATGGAGATCTCGTTCAGGCGCGGCAGGTTCGCGGGGGCAATGGCGATCAGCAGGCGAATGGCGGCCTCCGCGATGGCTAAGCCGAGGACCCCGCCGAGGAGTCCGAGCATGACGCTTTCCATCAGCAGTTCACGCGCAATGTCCCACTTTCTCGCGCCCAGCGCCGCGCGAATCGCTAACTCATGCTGGCGGCCTTCCACGCGAACCAGCAGCAGATTGGCCACGTTGGCGCAGGCTATCAGGAGCACGATTCCGATGGTCCCCATCAGGACCCAGAGGGTTTTTGAAAGATCGCCGATCAGGTTTTGCTTCAGGTATTCGAGGCGGGGGGCGAGGCGCACATCTTCGAATGCCTTTACCGTGAATCCAGGCTGAGGAGGATAGCTGTGTAGCGCGATGGGTATGAGCCGCGCGAGGTCGGCGGCGGCCTGCTGGATGGTAACGCCTGGTTTCAGGCGTGCGATTCCTTCATAACTGACATCGCCTAGAATGGTCTTGTTGCGATCGAGCTGCAGGGGAAGCAGAAACGCAGCCTTGTGGTCCAGAAAGGTGAAGTCCGGAGGCAGCACGCCAATCACCTGGCACGCGAGTCCGTCTACCATGACAATGCGGCCCAGCACGGAGCGGTCGCCTCCGAATCGCGTTTGCCACCATCCATGCGCCAGAATCATGGTTATGGGGCTGCCTGGCGCGTCATCTTTATCGGAAAACTGGCGACCCAAGGCGGGCTGGACACCGAGCATAGGCAAAATCTGCGCGCTGATGTTAAGGCTCAGCGCGTCTTCGGGTTCATGCAGGCCGGTTACGGTACGGCTTGCCCACTGATACAGGCCGATATCCTGGAACGAGTGCGCCTGATCGCGATAGGTGAAATGAAGAAACGGAGCGGTGCCGGCTTTGGGGAGGTTGACGCCGGGGGCGGCGTGGTTTACCGTGATCAGCTCGTCGGGGTGAGGATACGCCAGCGGTTTGAGCACGACGCCGTTAACAACGCTGAAAATGGCGGTCGTCGCGCCGATACCGACGGACAATGTTATCAACGCAATCAGCGTAAACAGAGGACTTCGCCACAACATTCGAAGGCTGTACCGCAGGTCATGCGTGAAGGTCTCGATGAAATTGGCGGCGCGCGCTTCGCGGCATTCGTCTTTGATCAGAGAAAGGGAGCCGACCGCGCGGTTTGCCGCACGTCTTGCCTCCTCCCGGGACATACCAGAACCGATATTGTTTCCAATTTCCTGTTCGAGGTGTTCGCGCAACTCCTCATCGAGTTCGGCATCCAATTGCCGCCGCTCAAAGATGGAGCGCAGAAGCATACGCAGTTTCGCGAGCCAACGCATAACGTTTCCTTAAGTCGCCTCAACGACCAGGCCGATCGCGCTTGACAGCCGGCGCCAGTTGTCGAGCTCAGATCTGAGTTGCTTTCGACCGGCCGCGGTGAGTGAGTAAAACTTGGCGCGGCGGTTGTTTTCAGAAGCTTTCCATTCGGCCTTTATCCAGCCCTGATGCTCCAGACGGTGCAACGCAGGGTATAAGGAGCCTTGCTGAACCTGCAGAACCTCTTGTGAGACTTGGACGATGCGCTTTGCAATCGACCATCCACTCATGGGCTGGAGCGAGAGCGTTTTCAGAATAAGCAGGTCGAGCGTGCCCTGGACCAGATCTGTCGGTTTCAAAGGAGAGCGTCCTTATCGATGATCCATAATACTCTGGCGCTTGTAGATAATCAAGGGGAACGGTAGTCCGTTAAATCAGATTTAGCGGACTACCAGGGGAACGTGGATTGGTGGGTTTTCGTAAATCTGTGCAGGGTGCAATTGAACAAATGTCATCGGGTTCGCGCCGGTTCCCATCCGCATCCGCGAGCAGGGGCGTGCCTTCAAGACTTCAACTAAAGCTGAGCAGTTGATGTCGGAGCCCGAAAACAATCAGCCCATCCATCAGCCTTATCGGTTCTAGGCTGCTGGAATAGCTACCGATACGCCATATCAGGCCGAGGCATTGGGCATAGATAGACCCGTGATGTAACGGGTCCGTAATGTCACTACTTGCCCTGAAAGTTAGGTTAAGGCTGACGAACCAGCAATGCATCTCCAACTAAGTCGCTGGCCGGATGGCACATCGTGAGCCAAGGTTATGCCGATGGCGGCCAAGCCGTCACAGTGAGGGATTCGGTCACGCAGGCCTTTGGCAGATTGTGGATGAAGACCGTCATCACTTAACAGGTGGATGACATTGCGGGACTGCTTGACCAGCGGCGCGATGACAAGGGCTTGCAGCGCAATAGCTACCAGGATTACCGGTTCCGGAAAGACGGCGTACGGCATATTACGGTTAACGGGAATCAGGGGTTGAGCGTCGTGGCCGATTTTGTGAACCTAGGCGAAAAGAAGGCCGAGTACCACACGTGGATCTACACGGCTAAGACCCATGTGTTCTTGAGCTCACAGGTTCCGGAAGCGCAACTATCGGTCGTTCGGAGCCGGTTTAACGCGTTGATTCAGTCGGCCGTCGTTCCGTAATGTTGTGCGGTAATAGCGGAAAACACGGGGGCTTTGATGTAGACGGTTCCCGCCACTTGACCAATGGCTCGGCCATCATTTCTCGGCGTTCTTTTCGACCTCAAGCCATTTCTCCGCCAGTTTGACGGGATCACTCGATAGGTCGACCGGTGTGCTCTCCTGCTCCCTGCCCTCTACGAGGAAAACCCCGAGCACGCCAGTCGTCGTAGGACGCAATTCCAGTCTTTTAGCGCCGGTTTCCAGTCGGAACATGGAACCCACCCAAACTGCCCGCACTAGGATTCGCCTGGGGTGACCAATGTCTCGACAGGCGGTCAGCAGACCATTTAGGAATGGTCCGTTGCGCAGGGCGTCGGCGTGCGGTGCGACTTGCAGTGCCGACGATCGAACGGCCTCTCGCGCGGCGGCTTCGCGCGCGAGCGCTTTGGGGTCTCTTTCCTCTCGTGATTCAATCGCCTTGAGGTTGCTTTCCAGGTTGTCGAGGAAGCTCAAGCTTCTTAGGATAGCGATGTCTCGCGGAAGACCACTTTATTCCGCCTCACAATCCCAGAGATCTCCTTCAGCCGATTCGTCATCAATTGCTCATTCGGACTCTTCGCACCGTCCGAGAGCCACGACTCCAGCTTCGCCATCGTCAGCTCATCCCGCGTTGTCAGGGATTTCACGGGGCCATCCGACAATTGAACCGCGTTGCCGCAGTTCTCGCAAATAAACGCCATCAGCATTGAGAAACCCGGAGCCAAATGGGTCGCACGACAGTGCGGACACATGGCGCTAGCCCCATCCCCTTCGAGTTCCATTTCGTCTAACCTGCGCTGGAGGTCGGACGCTGGAATCGTACAAACCACTACTTGGCATTCGTTGCACACGATTTCGGCAAGGTCACCCTGACTGACGCCGAACAAACACCCGCAGCAGTCGGGATCACCGAAATTCGAGTACGGGATGATCGGAATGCGTTCGTCGCTCACCAACATGATTATCCCGCTTGGCGTCCCTTGGTCGGAGCGCCTGGTCGCCCAATGTCGGCGCATCGAACCGTTAGCGAGTGCTCAGCACCTTACCCACGGTCACCGTGTGTTCTTCCTCCGGCGCTTTCACACGAATCGTCAACTGTGTTGCGTGTTCCAAAGGTCATCGCCGCAAAAGCACCGCGCCGGGATGCTGCCATGGCTTCCACAGCGGCCTCGTAGAGACTCTCGGCGGGAACACGAATGGAGTGCTCGATGCCCTCGGTATCGGTGAACGAGACGAGGCAGGAGCGGACGTTTGGCACCGATTCATACAAGCAAATAACAGGCCAAGAAAAAACCAACCCGGCACGTGGTAACACAACCGGCTCGAGGTTCAAGTTGTGCCTGCTTACCAGCCGGAGTTACAGTCCGATTGTCTTAGTCGCGGCTGGCTTATCGAACCATGTGTCGTCCGGCGCCTCCTTTCCCGGCCCTCATCCACTGAGACCTGCGCTGCATCAAAACATCCAAGCGGCCGATTCTTGGGTTTGGAAGAGCCAATCCGTCGGCTAGATGGTTACAAAATGGGCCAACCAGCGGTCCGTAAGCCGCGGAGTTCACGCACATAGGTAGAATAAACTAAAGATGTTCGGGCCCTTAGCTCAGTTGGTTAGAGCAGCGGACTCATAATCCGTTGGTCGAAGGTTCAAGTCCTTCAGGGCCCACCAACGTTCGCTATCCGCTCTTCTTCGTAGCCTTCGGCTTCAAGCTCCCGACATATTGATAGCTCTATTCCTTCATCACAGCGCCGTATGCCTCAAACAACGTCGTCTTGTACTTCTTCAAAAACTTCTCTCTCTCATCCGCAGGAAGCCGGAGCGCCAATGAGCCCGACGGATTCAGATACGTGAACATGTGGCCGTTCAGCGAAGTGTACGGATTGGCGGCGCCCTTGCGCTCCACCTTCGGATTGGTGGCCACCAATTTTTCGTACAGTTCCAACTTGTCAGCCGGGATGTTGTTCTTTTTCGCCGCGCTCATACTGCGCCCTTCGGCCGATAGATGACGCCGATCAATATCCCCACCACCGTCCACTCGATGAAGTAAACGGTCGCTTGTTGGAGAGTAAGTTTCAGCCCGATGTTCAAGTTCACGTAATTGTGCAGCACGAATACGCAAACCGCGAAAATTCCGATCAGCGCCCCGAAGCCGGCACCCTCGGCGACTCCAGAAGCCGCCCGGTACATCATCGCGTAAAGCACGGCCAGCACCAGTATCCCCACAAACATTGCGGCCATCCCGATGGGCATCACGCTCTTCATCCCTTCTTGCGTTCGGTACACAGCGGGATACTTTCGGAATTCGTCGGCAAGTTGCGGCAGCAGCGCGAAGGACAGGCCCCCGATCGCGAAATACACCACTGTTGCGGCCAGGCCCGCGAGCAAAATCCGCGAATAGTTCATTGATTCACCCGCGCTTCCCGAGCCAAAACTGAATCCAGCTTGTCGAACGATTCCGTCGTGCCATGCGACACCGTTTGGGAAAGGAAATCATCCGGGAAGCCTTCCTGCGTCAGAACAACCTTGGTCTTCTCGCCCTGCTCGAAAAACTCGATGACCACCCGCGTCATGCCGAAGCCGAGGTCTGCCTGGTAGACGATTCTTTCCGGCTCCACGATCTCGTCGTACTTGGCCGTAATCGTAAACACGCCCTTTCCGCCGATCTGCATTTTCTGCGTGAAACCGCCGCCCACGCGAAAATCCATCTGGATTTCGCAATGCGTTGCTTCCTTGCAGCCGGACCACTGCTGCATCTTCCACCCTTCCGCCCACCAACTGAAGACCAGCTCTCGCGGAGCATCGAACACCCGCGTAATCTCGAGCGATTTCATGGCTGCTTTTCCTTTCGGAGCAAGTTTTCGAGCGTGTCAAAGCTGAACTCCCAGCCCGCCGCGCACTGAGCCATCCATTGCTGGGCATCTTTCAACCCCTCGGATCGGGCGCGAATCAGATGCTCCCGGCCTTGCCGCCGCCGATGGATCAGCCGCGCGTGCTCCAGCACCCGCAAATGACGGGAGATAGCCGGCGGCGAAATCCGAAAGGGCTTGGATAGCGCAGTGACTGGGCGTTCTCCGCCGCTCGAAAGATCGAGCAGGATGCCGCGCCGCGTGGGGTCGGCCAAGGCCGCGAAGATGGCAGTGATGCGCCTCTGATTATTAACCAACTCGTTAATTGTATTGCTGAGGCGCGCTACGAGTCAAGCGTTAAAACAGCAGCTTCAATCCGAACTGAATCTGCCTGGATGTCGAAGCGGTGGACGATATCACACCGGCCGTCGGCGACGGCGCCGTAGTCGCTGAAGAGAACACCACCGGATTCGGCGTCGCGAAGTTGGCGTGATTCAGGATGTTGAAAAACTCCGCGCGAAACTGCAGGTTGAATCTCTCCGACAACCGCGTGCTCTTCAATGCCGACAGATCCAACTCCGCCAAGCCAGGCCCCGTTAGCGTGTCCCGGCCCACGTTCCCATAGGTCCCGGTCACTGGCAGGATGAACGCGTTCGGATTGAAATATTGATTGGGACCACCCAAAATCACCGGCCCCGTGAACGCTGGGTTCCATGACGGCCGCACCGGATCGCGGCTGTCGCCGTTGTTCGACGGATTGAATCCCAGTTGCGGCGTAAACGGAAAGCCCGATTGCACGGTTCCGATTCCGCTCAACGTCCAGCCGCGCGTCAGCTTCTCGCGCAATCCGGTGGTCCCTTTGCCAAACGGCAGCTCGTACGATCCATTAATGGATGCCAGATTCCGCACATCCGTGGTCGCGCGCCCCCAATCCAGCCTCGTATCCAACGGGAACATCACGAATCCCGGAGCATTCACGCCCACGCTGCTGTTCAGCGCCGTTCCATCGTCCAGATTCTTCGAGTATGTGTAAACTCCGCGCAACTGGAATCCGTGGCTGAAGCGCTGGTTGAATTCCACTTCCAGGCCGTTGTACGAACTCACTCCTTCCGATAGCCAGGTCGTCGTGTTCGCCAGCTTCGGATTCACGAAAGGGGCTCCCTTGGGATAATAAACCTCGCCTGAAGGAAGGAAGGTCGGGATCGGCTCATTAACGTCCGCGGACAACATCTCGTGGTACCCGTGCGATCCCACGTATCCAACACCGAGCGAAGTGTTCGATGCAAGCTGTTGTTCGATCTTGAAGGTATACGACAGAACTGTCGGCGTGTAAGCGTCCGGCTGAACGCCGCTCGGCGAAATCAGCGCGCCCGCCGGCAGCGCAGCGCCTGGAACAATATGCAAACCGGTGATGGAAATATTCTTCAGCGACTGCACTGCATTGTACGGCGCAGTCTGATCCAGCCGATAATCCAGGTTATCCAGCAGCGAGCGGTAAATCCCAAACCCAGTGCGGATCACCGTTTTCCCTTTTCCAAACGGATCCCACGCCAGCGCCACACGAGGTTCAGGCAAAAACTTCGCGCGATTCACCGTGAACACTGAATCGCCAATATGCGGCTGCGTCTCGATAATCCCGCCCGCGAATAAATAGTTCGATGCCCGTCCATGCGCTTCATTCCAACCATCCGTTGATTCAAACCGGAAACCCACGCGCAATTCCAGGTTCGGCCGCAGCTTCATATTATCCTGCACGAATCCGGCGCCTTCCAGCGTCCGCCAGCCCACCGGCGTTGGATTGGGCACCACCGAAAATGTCGAAATCTTGCCCGCCAAAAAGCTAGTCAGGCTTCCAAATGACGCCTGCCCATACTGCGATTGAGCCAGGTTGTCATTGGCCTGAATACGCTGCACCCACGCGCCCGCCTCGAATTGATGAATCCCATGCGTGAACGCTACATGATCGTCGTAAGTGAACAGATTGCGCGCCGATGTCAGATTGCTGCCGTTATTTGTCCCCGCCAAGCTGATCTGCGACGCGCCATTCGAAGCCGTTCCACCGCCGATCACAATCGCTCCAATCGGATCGCCGGCCACCCACCCTGGTATATCCACGGGCGTCGTTCCCGTAAAAAAATAACCGGCGCGCGAGAATCCCACTCTGGCCGTATTCAGCAGCGTCGGCGAAAAAACGTGCTGTTCCTGCACGCTCGCCACCTGTTCCCGCAGCGTTTCCACCACCCCGCTCAGTGGATTCACGGTCGGCGTGTTGTCGGCGCTATCGTCCACCGTGTACACAGCGAACATGGTGTCCTTGTCGGAGAAAATATGATCGAAGCGCACAGTCCCGAAATCCTCGCGGATGGTCTGCAGCGGATGGCTGAACGCCTCCGCGATCCCGCCTCCCAACTCCGGCCCGTTCTCCACCGGCCAGAGCGCGAGCAGCGGTTTCACGCTCGCAACCGCCGTTGCGCGCGCCGCATTATCCGGAACCAGCGTCACGTCGCTGAGACCCAGATGCTGACGGAATCCCTCATAATTCGCGAACACAAAAGTCTTGTCCTTACGGATCGGCCCTCCCAGCGCGCCGCCGAATTCGTTGCGCTGGAACTGCGGGATGGCGCCTTGATCGAAAAAATTGCGCGCATCCAAATCGCTGTTGCGCAGAAACTCGTATAACGTCCCGTGCAATTGATTGCTACCGGACGCCGTGACAATGCTCACCTGCCCGCCAGGCCGCTTGCCATACTCCGCGCCATATGTGTTCGAAACGATGTTGAACTCCCGCACCGCATCCACGCCCAGCAGTTGGCCGCTCGCGCCGCCCGGAGTTATATTGATCAACGAAGCGCCCGTATATTCAATGCCATTCAACAGGAACAGATTGTCCTGCGGCCGATGACCGAATACCGCGAACATGTTTCCCACCGACGAATTCGACGTGCCTGTTCCACCGGACCGCTCGGAAGTGTAGTTCACGACGCCCGAATTCAGCGTCAAAAGTTCGTCATAGCTGCGCCCGTTCAACGGCAAATCCTTCACTTGCCGCTCACTCACCAGACCATCGGTCTGCTGCGTGGAAAGCGACACCGGCGAAGGCGCTTCCACCACGGTCACCGATTCCCTTAGCTCGCCCACCGGCAACGTGATATCGACGGTTGTGCTCTGACCCACCACCAAATCGATTCCCGTCCGCACCTGAGAATTGAAGCCTTCCTTCTCTGCGCGAACTTCATAAGGACCCACCGCGATGGATCGCGCCACATACCGCCCGCCTTCATCGCTCACCAGTTTGCGCACCGCTCCAGTTTCCAGATTCCGGATGGTCACGGCTACTTCCGGCAATCCCGCTCCAGTAGCGTCGCGCACGGTGCCAGAAATCGAGGCGCCCACCACCTGACCCCAGGCGTGAGCCATCAGGCCCAGCGAAACGAATCCAATCAGAGCTGCTTTTCCAGTAAATGTCACAGTGCCTCCTTTATCTGAGTTAGTCTGGTAAACGGAATGATCGATTCAGCAACAACAGGAGCAAATCGCGGTCTCGAAAGCGTTTGATTTTGAATCTACCCAATCTCCATAGAGATTACCATGATTGGCTAAATGGAGTCAAGAATGAGTCCGGCAATTGAACCCGCTCCTTTTCTCGTCGACGCCGGCGATGTTCCGGATTTCCAAACGGCGATTTCCGAAATCACGAGTAACGGCTACACGGAAACAGCGGTGCGTGAGCGCCTGGTCCTCGCGGATATCACGGATCTCAAATGGAAAGCGCTGCCGATTTATCGGGCTGAGCGCCTGGCCGAGCGCGACGCCCAAGCTCTCGCGATGGAGCTCTTCCTGTTGCAGGGCGCCGTTCCAGCCGGCGAACTCCACCGATTGTTGAGCGCGCCCAGCCGAGAAGTCCTGCTTCGAACCGGAATTCTCGAAATCGATGCTGAGGGACTGGCGCGCGCTCGCGCTTCCTTATTCCCCGTCGGCGGTCGTCTGATTTTTTCCGATCACGCCTGGCACAAACTGCCGCATCCCGGATACACAACCGTTCCGCGCGACCTGGTGATGTTCGTCGGAAGCGACAGCCGCTGGCTGGCGCGCGCCACGGTTCGAAGGCCCGTCCATGCCGCGCTTGATCTTTGCACAGGTTCAGGCGTTCAGGCGCTTCTCGCAGCCCCTCATTCCGAACGCGTGCTGGCCGTGGATATCAATCCCCGTGCGGTGCGCTGCGCCCGCTTCAATGCGTCGATTTCAGGCGCGCCGAACATGGAAGTCGCTGAAGGAAACCTGTTTGAGCCGGTCAGCGCAACCGAGCGCTTCGATCTCATTACCGCCAACCCTCCGTTTGTGTCTTCGCCGGTGGATGAGTTGATGTTCCGCGATGGCGGCCCGTCTGGCGAAGCCATCCAGCAGCGCATCGTCCAAAACTTGCCGCGCTATCTGGCTCCGCGCGGCATGGCGCAAATCGTGACCGAGCTGGGCGAGCGCGAAGGCGAACCCATCGTAAAACGCGTACGCCAATGGCTGGATGGCGCCGCCATGGATATTCACATTCTTCGATTGCGCAATTACTCCGCGGATTACTACGCCATCGGCCACGCCGCGAGCGAAGGAGGCTACGGAGATTATCTGGAATCCGTGGGCGCGTGGGCGGCCAATTTGCGAGATCAGGGCTATGCTCGGATTATTTCGGTGCTGATCGCCTTTGAATGGAGCGACCCGGCAGCCGGCGCGCCCTGGGATCGAGTGGATGAATCGCAGCCTCCGAAGCGCGAAGCCGGCGCCGAGGTAGAAGCTGTGTTTTCGCTCGAGCGAGCTACGCGGCGGAATCGCATTGGCGCAGCTGACCGCCGTCGGGTCTCCCGCTCCGGGCAAATCGCTTTGACCGAGTCACGCGTGCTCGGCTCCGAGCAAATCCCCGCAACCGCCCGCGCCACGCTGCTGGGACAAGCGCTCACCGTGGAACATCCGCTAGACCCTGTGGAGCGTGATATCCTGCAGAGTTTGGACAAGCCTGTCGCTATTTCGAATTTGCTGGATGTAGGAGACAAGGTCGGCATCGACAGGAAGGCAGTTTTAGCGGCCCTCGATTCGCTCCAACGCCGTGGATTGGTCAGCGTTATCGACGGCGACCCCGGCATCCCATGAAGGCGATCGTCTACACACAATATGGGCCGCCGGATGTGCTGCGGTTTGAGGAAGTGCCCAAGCCTGCGCCTCAGGACAATGAGATCCTGATCCAATTACGCGCGGCGTCCGTCAATCCGCTGGATTTTCACAACATGCGCGGCCATGTCCGCATGATGAGCGGATTGCGCTCGCCGAAAGAGACGATTCTCGGCTGCGATATCGCGGGACAGGTGGAAGCGGTTGGCAAAGACGTAACACAGTTTCAGCCGGGCGACGAAGTGTTCGGCGTAACCGGCTTCGGCGGGCGAGGATTCGCCGAGTATGTGTGCGCCAAGCAAGACAAGTTGGCATTGAAGCCGTCCAACATATCGTTTGAAGAGGCGGCGGCCGTGCCCATCGCGGGGCTCACGGCCTTACAGGGCCTGCGCGACAAAGGGCGGATTCAGCCTGGGCAGAAGGTGGCCATCGATGGCGCCTCCGGCGGCGTGGGCACCTTCGCGGTCCAGATTGCCAAGGCGTTCGGGGCGGAAGTCGCGGCCGTGTGCAGCTCGAGCAAGCTGGAAACGGCACGCTCAATTGGCGCGGACCACCTAATCGATTACACCCAGGAAGACTTCACGCGGAGTGGGCGGGTCTACGATCTGATTCTTGGCGCTAACGCCCACCATCCCGTTTTCGATTATCGGCGCGTGCTGAGCCCGGACGGAATCTTTGTGGGAGCCGGAGGCCCCGCAAAGTTTCAAGACATTTTGCAATCTGTTTTGGTGAAAAGTGGTGTCCGTTATCGATCGGAGTTACCCGTTGAGCGCTGCGGCGGAAGCGATGCGCTACTTAGAAGAGGGGCATGCGCGGGGAAAGATCATCTTAATTGCCTAGGATGCGCCGCGCGGTTTCCAATCCACCCGCCCGCTGGATGCCTGGAACAAAGAACCGATCCAGAAAATCCCGATCCTCGCCGGCAAAGCCTTCGATCTTGCCGTCAAACGTTACCGGTTCCGGCGCCACTGCCGCCGCGATCAATGCCCAAACCGCCGCCCTGCCTGTCCCTACCACACGCAGATTCTTCGAGCCCTGCTCCTTCAGATACGCCAGCGCGGTGAGAATATCCTGCACCCGGTTTTGATCGTCCGAACGATTGAACGTCAGAAAAAACTGCGCCGAACGGTCGCGAGGCCGAAGCGCGGAGCCGGTTTGAAAAACGGTAATGACTAGCGCCGATTGATATTCCTTCGGCGCCGGATCTATCACCACCACCGACGGAACGCCAGAACCCACCCGAATAGCCGAGACGCGATCGCCTTTCCCTGCACGGCCAAGCAGCAATTTCTCGCCCTGCGCTTCACTCACTACATGCTCCGGCCATTCCGTAGCCAGCGCCAATCTCAGCCGTTTCCGCAACACTTCCACATCGCGCGTTGCCGCCGTCTGCTGCTTGGCCGAGGCGATCCATTGCGCCACCAATTGATCGTAAGTCAGCGCGTTCGAGGGCAACTCCCGCCCATGCCACACCAATACATCTTGAAGCCTTTCAATTTGCACGCCGCGCTCTTTCACATCATTGCGCTCACCCAGAATCCGGTGATTGAAAAACGTGTACATCGCCTCCCGGCTGGCCCGATTGTAGTTGTGCGGTGCGTCCATCTGAACCGTCTCGACATTAGCGGCCCGGTCGTACAGCTCATAAATCGATCGCACCTCGGG
>JBEKJJ010000108.1:0-22617 GCA_050011295.1 Bryobacteraceae bacterium | reverse complement strand
GCGCTCAGAACGAGGTTTCAACGCCATGAAGACCACGCCCGAATTTGGCGTCGGCAAGAACTGGCCAACTTCGAGGAACGAGCCCACATTCAGCGCGTTCGGATCCTTCTGAAGGATCTTCATCGCGGCCGTTTGATGCTTCACCATAGAGTCGAACGAAATGTCCTGGCTGGCGAGCGTGGCTCCGAAAACGAACCCGCTGTCCTGGCTGGGGATGAATCCAGTGGGCATCGTAAAGAACAGCCAAAATGTCCCGCCCAACAATGCCAGCGCGAACACCACAGTGGCGAATTGACGATGCAACACGGCCTTGAGAGTGTACTCGTAAACGCGCGCCATCCCGTCGAATCCACTTTCGAGTGCCCGGTACAACAGGCCGTGCCGCGCCTTGTGATCGATGCGCAAAAAGCGGCTTCCTAGCATGGGAGTCAAGCTCAGCGAGATGAATCCCGAAATTAAAATCGCCACCGTGATGGTCACCGAAAATTCGTGCAATAACCGGCCGACGATTCCGCCCATGAACAATACCGGAATGAACACAGCAACGAGCGAAATGGTCATGGACACAATGGTGAATCCGATCTCGCGCGACGCCAGCTTTGCGGCTTCCATGCGAGAGTGTCCCATTTCCATGTAGCGCACGATATTTTCGAGCATGACGATGGCGTCATCCACGACAAATCCCACCGAGAGCGTTAAGGCCATCAGCGACAAGTTGTTCAAGCTGTAGCCGAGCAGATACATGGCGGCGAACGTTCCCACCACCGACAACGGGACCACCACGCCGGGAATCACCGTGGCTGACAGGTTGCGCAAGAACAGGAAGATCACCATTACCACCAGGCAAATGGTCAAAATCAGCGTAAACTCCACGTCGCGGATCGATTTCCGGATGGATTCCGACGCATCGAACATGATGTGGAGATGCACCGAAGGCGGGATTTCCTTTTGAAACACGGGGAGCAGCTTCCGCACATTGTCCACCACTTGCACGGTGTTGGCGCCGGGCTGGCGCTGCACACCCAACATTACGGAGCGTTCCCCGTTCGCCCAGGCTGCCGCTTTGTCGTTTTCCACGCCGTCGATCACGCGCCCGAGCTGCTCCAACCGCACCGGGTTTCCATTGCGATAGGCCACGATCATCGGACGATACGCCGCGGCATTCATCAGTTGGCCGCTGGATTGAACGGTGAATGCCTGCTTGTCGCCCCATAGTTTGCCCGTCGGCAAATTCACATTGCTCTGTCCAATCGCCCGCTGCACTTCATCGATCCCAATGTCGTGCGAAACCAGGGCGTCGGGATCCACTTGAACGCGGACGGCATACTTCTGTGTTCCGAATATTTGCACGCGCGAAACGCCACTGACCATTGAAATTCGTTCGGCGAGCAGCGTTTCCCCATACTCGTCCACGGTGTAGAGCGGCAGCGTGTCGGAACCCAGCGCCATGAAAAGGATCGGCTGCTCGGCAGGATTGACTTTTTGATAGGAAGGCGGCCGCGGCATGTTGGGAGGAAGCTGTCCACCGGCCTTGGTCATGGCCGCTTGAATGTCTTGTGCAGCGGCGTCAATGTTCCGGCTGAGATCGAATTGGACAGTGATAACCGTGGTGGCCTGCGAGTTGGTGGAGCTCATGTTGTCCACGCCCGCGATGGTGGAAAATTCGCGCTCGAGGGGAGTGGCTACCGACGACGCCATGGTTTCGGGATTCGCGCCCGGCAGAGATGCCACCACCTGAATGGTTGGATAATCCACGCTTGGCAATGCGGCTACCGGCAGAGCGCGATAACCTACGATTCCGAACAGCAGAATGGCGAAGGTCACCAGCGCCGTCATGATCGGCCGATCGATGAAGATGCGGGAGATATTCATATCCCCTTGGCTCCCGGTTCAACTTTCTCCGCGGCGACGGGCAGCACGTGGGCACCCGGATACAAAAGTAGCTGGCCGTCAGTGACCACCGTCTCACCAGCGGCAACCCCCTTATCCAGGACGATGCGTTTCTCCAGTGTCCGCCCCACCGTAACCATTCGAATTTCAACGCCCTTATCCGCCTTGACCACGTAGACGAACTGTCCTTGCTGGCCTGCTTGCACCGCTTCCGCCGGGACTATTGTGACGTTCTTCAGCGTGTCCAGAGTCAGCGCGACATTCACCAATTGCCCAGGCCATAGGACGCGCTCCCGGTTGTCGAAAGTCGCCTTCAGACGAATAGTTCCCGTGGTGTTGTCGACGGTGTTGTCGATTACCGAGAGAAACCCGTTAGCGATCTTGTGCGCATCTTCCTGGAGCGAAACCTGGACCGGAAGCTTGCGATCGCTATTGTTCTTGCGGATATCGCCCAGGTACTGTTCCGGTACGCCAAAACTGACGAAGATCGGCTCAATCTGATTAATAACGACCAGTGCCACATCGCTGACCTTCACCAGGTTGCCGGCGTGCACCAACAGGTTGCCCGCGCGTCCGGAAATGGGCGAGCGGATCTGGCAATAACTGAGATCGAGCTTGGCTCTTTCAACCGCCGCAATGTCCGTGTCTACGCTGGCGCGGCTGCTTTCGATGGCCGCTTGGTCGGCGCGAGCGGACTGCCGGAGGCTGTCCATGTTGGTTTGCATTTGCTCGCTTTGTTCGCGCGAGGTGACACCCTCTTTGCGCAGGGAATCATAGCGCGCGGCCAGGATCTCGGCATTCTTCAACTGGGCATTGTCTTTGCCCAGATTCGCTTCGGCCTGCTGCAGTTGCGCGCGATCCTTGGCGGTGGCGGCTTCGGCTTGGCGTAGCGCTTCCTGGTAGGGACGGGAATCGATCTCGATCAGCAGATCGCCTTTTTGGACGTTGCCGCCTTCGGTGAAGTGCACGGCGGTCAATTCGCCCGCGATTTGGGATTTGATTTGCACCGTGGCGGAGGGCTCAACGCCGCCGATGGCGCGGATCTCCTCGGGTACGGATTCTTCAGTCGCCACCGCCACCGTGACCGGCACAGGCGGGGGCGGGCCCGCGGATTTCACCTCACGCGAGCGGCAAGCGCTGAGCAGTAGCGCGATAAGAACGGTAATGGAAAGGTTGCGACGCAATGAACACACCTGATCCTAGATTCGATGAAACTCGCCTAGGAGATGATTCTATTTTGGCACAGGCAAAGTGCGGAAGGCTGGTTGGCTACAATTGAGGAGTGAGGGCCTAAATGCTGTCCATCAGCGCGTCAAGACTGCTTCTTCTTTTGCTGATTGCCGTGGTATCCACGTTGTCTGCGCAGCCAGAGAGAGTGGTGGTGGATAGTGTTGCCGACCTTCAGGCCTGTGTGGACCGGCCTGCTGGTCCCGAACTAATCTGTGCATTGCGCAGCTCCCCGACGCCCTATGAAATCTCTGGCGGTTCCCTAACCATTCGGCGCTCTAACACTACCATTGAGGGAGCGGCCGAGCAGGGCCAAGACCCGCCCACGTTGAAGCGCATGGATCCTTCGCTGAAGAGGCTGATCCTGATTCATAAATTCGCGTCGAACGTCACCATAAGGAACCTGCAAATTGACGGCAATAAGTCAATTGCGCCCCAGAACGGTTTCCAGGACATTTCGGGTGAAGGAAGTCACGTCACGGTGGCCAATAACCACTTCAGCGATTCCAGCTATTATTGTGTATTCATCGGGGGGCCGCATTTCTTGCTGCGTGACAACCGGTTTGGCGAACGGATTGTCAACGGAGCGAGCCACCCCGCCCCGGGCATCGATACCGCGATCAAGGCCTGGGGTGCGACCGCTAGCGAGTTCACCGTAGAGTCGAACTATATCGCTCACTATCGAGGCGCTATGAGTATTACCGGGGTCCCCAACGGTTCGGATCCCGCGGTGGCAAGCGTCATTGCGAATAATACGTTGTATCATTCTGCGATTTGTGTTCCTAACTGTGGAGGCGGCCAGATGTATCTGGCAGGGAGCTCAAACATTAAAGTGACCAACAACACCATCGATGGTGGATGGGCCGAATCGGAGAACCGAGAAACGGCGCATAGCTACGGGATTGAGATCGACGACAAGGCATCGTACATTTACGTCGGCTCGAATAAAATCTTCAACAATTCCATCTCCGGGATGTGGATCGGGAACGGTGCGCACGATATCACACTGGAAAACAATACGGTGTACAACAACGGACTTAACGGCGTGCAGATCGCAGGCAATGGCCGTCTTGCCCCAGTCTCGTCGGTCTCAATCATCGGGCTGAACGCGCACCATAACGATCAACACAGGAGTCCCGGAGCGCCCTATCCAACGTTGCCGCGATTTTGGGGCGTAATGATCCAAAATGGAGGGGCCAACAGAGACGTATGCATCCAGAGCGACAGCGATCTGACCACGAATGCGAGGGGCGCCGTTTACTCGGAAGGCGGTTATTCACGATCGTCGTCCTGCCCGCGGCCGTACAACTAGCGTGCCTGCGTCCTATCGGATTTCAAACACCCCAAACGCCAGACCAAGATTTCTACGGTCGGCCGCGGTGCTAAACGTGCGCTCCACGTCCACCTGCACTTCGATCTCAGGGCGGCCATTTTCATGCAGAGCAAATTCAAACGAAAAAGGTGCGTCGCCCTTGCTAATCTTGACTGCCGGCAAAGAAACGCCACTCACGGACAACACCATCCGCAGCGGGCCGCTGGCCACCTGAACAGCTGGACAATAGCCAGACACGATCAGTTTTTGCCCTTGCGTCACTGGTCCGGGGAACCGCACCGAAGCGCGCTTCGGCATCCAACGGAACCCCTGATCGATTGCGTACCACCCAGAACCCAGCTGGTCCTGATTTCGAGGGTCACCGACGTCCACCCGCCGAGTTTTGCCACCAGCCTGCGGCGAATCAGGCGGAGAATACTTTCGCGTAATATCTATCAACCTGCCGTCTTTCGATTCCAGGACCACCGCCGAGCCGTGAGCCAAGACATCTTGCGTTCTGTCGGGTGGCAGCACGAATCCGGCGACGGCGCCGGGATTGCCGGGAGCGATTTCAGCCTCCGAACCCGGCGTAAGGAACACATCTGGTACGCCGAAAGCAGAAAAGGCGTGTTGGCTGACCGATGCCGCGAATTGCGGAGGATCGATTCCAGACAACAGGATGGTCTTACCGGGGTTCAGTGCATGTTCGGTAACAACAGTCTGAACCAAATCCTCCACTCCGAGGCTTCGCCGGTAATACCATTCCGCGCCTCCATATGCGGTAGGAACAGACTCTAGGAGGAAGAACGCCAGCAACGCCGTTGCAGCAATCTTGTAAGGCGTAGAGTTCCTCCATGCCCAAGCGAACACGTACGCGCTAAGCATGGCGATCCCGATGGCCGGTAGAGCCAGATAAAGATCCTGAATGTTGTCGCGAAGAGGGAGAACAGGAAGCAACACGATGACAAACCAGGACAGTAAGAATACTGGAACCAGATTCCGCCGGAATATTTCATAAACGGTGAAGCCCAGCAGAGCCACGCTGAAGACCAGCATGCCCACAATTCCCACGCTCGCCGGCAGATGAGTGAAGGTGGTCATGTTGACGGGTTCAAAAACCCATGCCCAATAATTCGCAAAAGTCTTGATCATCCCACCATTTATATGCATTCGATACGGGCCGTTCGACGGCGGGTGTATCAGTAACATGTGAGCTACCACAAACACGATCGAAGGAATGAACAATGGCAGGGTTTTAAGGAAGTGAGATCGGGCGCACAGTAGCGCATAAGCAGCCGCCAGTGCCGGAAAGACAAGGTTAGTCTCGAGGACTCCGAAGCCCAGCAGGAACACAATCCACATGCCCCAGTAATAGCGGGGACTGTTGGTGTCCAGCCAGCGCAAAAAAAGCCAAAACGCAGCCAGAAGAAGTAGGCCACACAGCGCATAGTCGTACGCTAAACACCAGGTCATCACGACGATCAACTTGCTATTCGCGATCCAGAGAATGGGCGCGAGAAATCCGGCTGGGGCAGAGCCGGTGATGCGTCGGGTTATGGCCGAAATCAAGGCCAGATTCGCAAACTGGGTCAGAAAACAGACCACATGAAACGGCAAGGGTCTGGCCCCGAATAGTGTCTGCAACAGCATGAAGTACCCGCGATCCGAAAAGGGCCGCCAACTCCCGCCCGGCGTCGGCCGAGTAAGCGCGCTCAGGAGATCGTGCGGGTTGTGTATATTGGCCAGAACACTCAGAAAAGCGAAATCATCGTCTTGAAACCAGGTAAGGAGTCCCGGCCAGTAAAGGGCAATGCAAAGTAGGGCGGGCAAGCTCCAATATGCCGCCGACCGCATTGTTGGTAGGTTCAAGTTGCCAAAGTATCACAGATCAACTTGCCGCAGCGCTGCCTTGTCACGAGATTCCGCCTGCGTAAAGCCGTTATTATGACAACTGAGCGAAAAAGTGGGAATGATATGATCGATGCAACCTTGTCGGCAAATACCGCCCCGGCGTACCCGCGTGAGGCCATGCTATCCAGTGTGATCGTGGTTTTGCCCGCCTACAATGAGCAGCAACACATTGCCGCGCTGCTCGATAACATTGATGACACTCTGCAGCGGCAACGCATTCGTTACCACGTAGTCGTAGTGGACGATGGAAGCATCGATGGAACTCTGCCAGCGGTCGAAAGCTACCAGGACCGGGTTCCGGTAAGCCTCCACCGTCATGAGTTCAACCAAGGTTTGGGCAGGACCATTCGCGATGGCCTACGGATCGCGTCTGAGATCGCGTCCGATCAGGACATTGTGATCACAATGGACGCCGACGAAACGCACATACCCGGCTTGATTCCGCGAATGCTTGAAATGGTCTACGAGGGTCGTGATGTCGTGATCGCTTCGCGCTACCAACCTGGCGCATGCGTAGTCGGAGTTTCACTTCTACGAAGGGTGTTGAGTTACGGAGCTTCCGTGCTGTTCCGAGCGGTGTTTCCTACCCGTGGCGTGCGGGATTTCACATGCGGCTTCCGGGCCTACCGGGCCAGTGTGCTGCGCCGGGCCGTCGCAAGCTACGGAGACAACTTTGTGGAAAGCGACGGGTTCGCGTGCATGGCTGAAATTCTTTTGACGCTCAGAGGCATGGGCGCGATCTTCGGTGAGGTGCCTATCGTCCTGCGCTATGACTTCAAGCAGGGCGGGAGTAAAATGCGGATCGCGAAGACGATTCGTCAATCGATTTCTGTACTTCTGCGTCACCGTTTCAGCGCCATGCGGAAAAACTAGCCCGCGATATTCTGTGGCCTGACTGAGACAGGGACCTGAATGCGATCCAGCTGGATTGGGCCGCAAACCAAGCGGAGGGAGTGCCTCGGCTTCCGGCCGCCGGTTTACAAAAACTTGCGACTCGTGAACCGCTTCGGCGATAGAATAGAAAGTTGAACAAAGCGGACCTTCCTCATAGCGCGGTAATTAAGGGCTTGCCGTGCGTTGCGATGCTCGCCGTGGCAGCGTTCTCTGGGGCCGCCGCGGCATCCGCGCAAGTCAATGTTCTTACTGGCAACTACGACAACGCGCGAACCAACTCTAATCTGCAAGAGACCATCCTCAACAAGAACAACGTCAACACTTCCAGCTTTGGCAAGCTCGGCTACTTTCCCGTGGACGGAGAAATCTACGCCCAGCCGCTCTGTGCGTCGGCAGTTCAGATAACAGGCCAAGGCCTGCACAACGTTGTGTTTGTCGCCACGATGCACAACAGTGTTTACGCGATCGACGCTGATAAGCCAAACTCCACGGTCCCGCTTTGGCAGATAAACTTGGGCCCTTCGGTGGCGTCCTCGGTCCTTAACTTTAGCGACATTCTGCCGGAAGTGGGCATCCTGAGCACGCCGGTTATCGACCTGACCAGACAAATACTGTATCTGGTGTCGGACACGTTGGAAGCAACCGGCACACCCGCATTACGCTTGCATGCCTTATCGCTTGCGGACGGACACGAGATGCTGAATGGCCCAGTGCTGATTGCGGCGGTGGTACAGGGGAACGGCGAGGGAAGCAACGGCGCCGGCAAGCTGGCTTTCGATCCGTCCATCCACCTGCAGCGCCCTGGCCTGGCATTGGCCAATGGCCTCCTGTATCTCGCCTTCGGCTCTCGCGCTGACATGGATAACTGGCACGGCTGGCTCATGAGCTACGATGCCTCGAACTTACAGCAAGTGTCGGTGGTAGCGACCTCGCCGAATGGTTACGGTGCGTCCATCTGGCAGTCCGGCCGCGCGCCCGCGGTTGACCCCAGCGGAAACATCTTCGTTGTCACGGGCAATGGCGATTTTGATGGCTCGGTCAACTTTAGCGAATCGATTCTCAAGTTTTCCGGGAGCGATTTGACTCTGCTCGATTGGTACACGCCGGATACCTACAATGATCTGGATGCTAATGACGCGGATCTCGGTTCGTCGGGCGCCATCCTAATTCCCTCCACAAATCAGCTGCTCACGGCAGGGAAGAGCGGCGACATCTTTTTGGCGGATGGCGACTCGCTAGGGCATTTGGGACCCAAGAACTCCGGCACGATTCAAAACATCCAAGCCAATCAAAACCCCATTCACGATACAGCACTTTGGAACAATCCGAGCGGCCCGATCTTTTACGTGCAGGAATCAGCCGGTTTGTTGAAGGGGTATCAGATCGTGAATGGAAAGCTAAACAGCGCTTTGCTCACCGAAGCCCCGCCCACCGCCCCAACCGCATTCGCGGGCATAGCTATTTCGGGCGACGTCCAGAACCCCACGAGCGCGATTGTCTGGCAGACGAACGCAGATTACACCAGAATCCAACAACCCGGAACTCTGCATGCATACGATGCCGCAGACCTATCTCAGGAGTTGTGGAACAGCGACATGGTCCCACGGGACGCGCTGGGCCGCTTCGCCAAGTTCGTTCCTCCTACCGTGGCTAACGGTAAGGTCTATGTTCCGACCTTCTCCAATGAGTTGGTCATTTACGGCTTACTTCCTTCAAGCTCGGCTCCGGCCGAGTTAGGAGGGCCGCAGATCACTGTGGTGACGAACGGCGCCAGTTTTCTCCCAGGTGGCGTATCCCCAGGCGAGTTAGTGGCAATCTTCGGCGCCAATCTCGGGCCCGACGCGCTTGCGGGTTCGCAGGTGGATAACACCGGTCACTTATCTACCGTGCTATCGCACACCAAGGTCTTTTTCGACAGTGTTGCCGCCCCTCTGCTGTATACATCATCGAATGAGGTGGGTGCCGTGGTACCGTTCGGCATCAAGGGTCCCACCACTCAAGTACAGGTGCAGAACAGCAGCGCGTTTTCAACGCCAGTCACGGTACCTGTGGTGCCCGCGGCCCCAGCCCTGTTCTCCCTCAATGGCACGGGGGGTGAGGTTGGAGCAATCATCAACCAGGACGGCAATTCGAATGGGTTTAGCGACGCCGCCCCGAGAGGTTCCATTATCACGATGTGGGCGACAGGCGCCGGACAATTAAATCCCGCCGGTAATGATGGCACGATAGTCACCAACGGTCCCTTTGGGACTCCGGTGCTTCCCGTCACGGTCTTCGTCGACAATCAACCCGCTGAGGTAGTTTATGCCGGACCGGCTCCAAATATGGTTGAGGGCATGCTCCAAATCAACGCTCGCATACCCGTCTCTGCATCGAGCGGGCAAGTGGAGGTCGTGATAAAGGTGGGCGGCTACTCCAGTCCGAACACGGTTACGGTTGTTGTCCAGTAGGAATTAGCCTTCCGTTTTTCGCTCCGCGCCAGCCACCACCGTCCGGCTCCACGGCAGGCCCACGATCAACACGAGTGCCGCTATCGAAACCAGGCTGACGACAGCGCCGAGGCGTAAACCGGGCGCGTGGAAGCTGAAGCTCAGCGTGTGATTGCCTTGGGGAACCTTTACTGACTGAAACGCGCCGTGCCATAGATCGATTGACACCGCTTGTCCGTCCACCGCCGCACACCAGCCGGGAAGGAACTCCTCGGTCAGAATGAACTGGCCGCCGCTGCTCGAATTCAGCTTAAAATCGCGACGTTTAGGCTCCCAGGCTGTGCTTAGGATCTGCCCTGGCCAGCGGTACATCGGCTCGGCCTTGGAGAATTCAAACACCTTGAAATAGTAGTCGAGAGGCGGGACTGCGCGATAGTCACGATCCGCTCTCAATCGCTCGAACAGTGGTTGACCGTCCGTCGTTATGAAGTAGCGAACTCCCAAAAGCTGCAACAGCTCTTCCTCGGTTGGATCAATCAGAATGGACCATTGGGTTACACCTTGCCGGTCCCTTGGCGGGATTACCCCAGTCAAGTATTGGGCGGGGGCGAGTGGATCTTCACCCTGCGGCGTGGTCAGGCCGTAGTGCCGCAGTTCGGCCGGGTTGGGATCCGAGGCATCCAGCGCAACTCTGTATTCGGGATGTCCACGGATTTCGCGATACGCGCTATCAGCCATTCCCGGAAGCAGCCCAATGCTCATCACCCGGTCTATGTTCAGTTCCATCGCGTTCACCCTCTTGCTGGTGCCGAACACTTTGTAGTCCACTCCAACCGCGACAAGCAATGCCGCAGCCAGGCATGCGCGGCGGAGACCCTTTTCACCGCGCACGACAACAATCGAAAAGGCGAAGAGCGCTAGCATGACCAGTGGATCGATTGCACCTCGCCACCCGGAGCTGAATTTCGAACCCCCTGGAATCCAGATCCAGATCTCACGTGCCGACCAAGCCCCTAATAAACCAAGGGCCAGCGGATTGAGCCAACGAGGAGTTGGTCTGGAATCCCGCAGCAAAAACGAATTGAGGCCGGCCGCCGCCAAGCCCGCCGCCGACAGAGTGACGCCAGCCAGAAAATACCAGGACCTCACGATCTGTGCCAGCAGATTTGAATGACGGATCAAGTTCCAAACCAAGCCGAATGGATTGCTCACAAAGACCAATGCCAGAACACCGACGGCGAGGATCGGTAACTGGGCGCGAAGAGTTCGCCGGTCAAACATCAGCCAAAGTATTCCGAAAAAGGCAGGTGCCCCAAGATATAAATATTCCCCACCTGGGTTTGTATATATTGGTGTGTGAAGCCCAAAATCGAAATAATTCGGGATAAAATAAGATATGTAGAAATCCGGGCGCCGAACGCCGACTCCGTACGCGGGCGAGACAATTTTTTGACCAAGCACTTCAACAGCCGGCAGCAACTGCACCATGGCAAGAACGAGCGAGACCGCCAAAGCAGCTCCGGTCCAGAGGATGGCCTTCAATCGCTCCGGCCCAAATGCGGCGTAACTCAACATGCAAACGCAGAAAACCACAAACGTAGGCGGATATCCGGCGAGGAAACAAAGGGCTGAAGCACACGCTAGTTTCCACAGTGGACGCCAACCTCCAGATGCCACAGCGCTGTCAATACTCCAAAGGCCGACGGGCAGCCAGACGTAGCCGCAGACCAGCCCGAGGTGCTGCAATTGCAGCAGCAAATATCCGCTGTAGGCGAACACTCCCGCGCCCAACAAGCACGCCAGCTCGTGGAAGTTCTTGTGACGCAGCCACAAAAAGCAAAACAGGAATCCAAGCCACACGTGCGCCAGGACAAAGATTTCTAGCGTGATATACCGAATCCGTGCATGGCCGATATTCGCGATGAACACCAACCACATGGGTGGATAAAACAAGGCGGGTTGGGGGTTACCGGAGAAGCTCATCCCGCAATACATGGTCGGGTCCCATTCAGGAACTTGTCCGAGCTGGAGGGAGCGAAAGGCGAAATCGGCAAGCGGGTAATGATAGCCGTGGAGATCGTACGGTATGTCCACCCAGCGAATAGGTGGCAGATATTCGAAGAAAAACAGACTGGTGAAAAGAAATGAGAGCGCCGCAACGGATCGGAGCCGCATCAGAAAACGAGTCTAACACGGTGGGACGGCGCGCGCCGCGAAAAGCTGGTGTGAATCAATCTGTGGCTTAATAAAAAACATGGACCTGCATGCGATTCGGCTGGAAGTGCCGCCGGATGGAAACATCCTGGTGGGGCACAGCCATTTCATCAAAACCGTCGAAGACATTTATGAAGCCATTGTTAACACTGTGCCGCAGATGAAATTCGGCGTCGCGTTCAATGAAGCCTCCGGAGCTTGCCTCATCCGCGTGGACGGAAACGACGATGAGCTGAAAACCATTGCCACGCGCAACGCCTCTGCCATAGCCGCCGGGCACCTGTTCGTCATCGCCTTACGCGGCGGGTTTCCCATCAACATCAAGAATCGCATTCTCGAAACTCCGGAAGTCTGCACCATTTTTTGCGCAACCGCAAATCCAGTAGAGGTTATCGTGGCGCAAACGGAGCAGGGCCGGGGAGTGCTCGGCGTCATAGACGGCTCGTCGCCCAAGGGAATAGAGACAGATTCCGATATCCAATGGCGGCACGATTTCCTGCGCAAGATTGGCTACAAGCGATGACCCGTCTACTCGCACTGGTGCTCATCCCCACCATCGGGTTCGCGGCCGCCACCTGTCACAAGGGGCACATCGCTCGCGACTACAAAATGACGGAGATGTCAGCGCCGCCGCGCATTACCGGGATCGGCGACAGCCATTTGGAAGTCACCACCAAATCCGCCAAAGCGCAAGCCTATTTCGATCAGGGCTTCAATCTGCTGCATTGCTTCTGGGATTTTGAAGCCTACCGCGCTTTCAAGGAAGCCGCGCGATTAGATCCAAATGCGGCGATGGCCTACTGGGGCATCGCGGAGGCGGTCACGAATTATCCGGCCATGGAGGACATCAAGAAAGCTGCTCTTGAAAAGGCCAAAGCACTGATGGAGAAGGCTTCCGATCACGAACAGTATTACCTTCGCGCGCAGCAAGCCCAGCAGGATGACGACGACGGCGCCGCGGATTATCGGGCCGAAATGGAAGCGCTCATCGACAAGTATCCGGATGACATGGACGCGAAGCTGATCCTGGCCATCCATTTGGATTACGGCTACGCAAAGAAGGATGGTAGGCCCGAAGACGAAGCCATCTATGCGCGGATGCTGGTGCAGGATGTAATGGCCTGGCATCCGAACAGCGCCGCCGCGCACCATTACCGGATTCATATTCTCGAAGCCAGTACTCATCCCCAAGATGCGCTTCCGGACGCCGATGCGTTAGCCAAGCTCGCTCCAGCGTCCGGCCACATGGTACACATGCCCGGCCACATTTACTACCGGCTGGGCGATTACGATCGCGCGCGCCAATCGTTTCTCGCTTCCATGAAGGTGGATTCCGATTACATGCAGCGCGAAAAGGTCGGAACGCTGGATGACTGGAATTATGCGCACAACCTCAGCTATTTGATCGCGAGCGACGCGGAATCGGGGCGTCTGAAAGAAGCGCTCGAGATGGCGGCGAAGCTCGAAAAATTGCCGGCCAATCCGTTTCTCGCAAAAGGATCCCCGTTCCACGCTCTGACCGTGGGAGGGACGGCCGCGCGACTGAACATTTGCTACGGAAACTGGCAGGCAGTGCTCGACCATCCCATCGATCTCGGCTTCAACGCCGAGGATGCCGGACCGGCAGCCGTGGCCTATCGCGATGGAATCCTGGCCTACGCGCGAGGCATGCTGGCGTTGTCGCGCAAGGATGTGGACAGCGCCTCTCGCGAATCCGACGCCCTGGACGCAATTTCCTGGCGCCTGCATGCGGAAGGCGGCATGGATCACGACCCTGAGCATCTGTTGAATCTGCTTGAAATGCTATCGCTCGATCTCCGTGGTAATTTGCGCAGCGCGCAAGGTAAATCGGAAGAAGCGATCGCGTTGCTCGAGAAAGCAGTAGATAAGGAGAAGGACGTTGGCTACGGCGAACCGCCGCAATACGGCCGTCCGGAGCTCGAAAGCCTGGGATTCGCGTATATCAGGGCAGGGAAGTGGGCAGAGGCTCGCAAGGCGTTCCAGGGTGAAATGATCACGCGTCCCTCCAGCGGACACGCGCTGTACGGGATTGCGCAATCCTACGAGTTGGCGGGCGACAAAGTAGGCGCGGCTCGTGCGTATTCGGAATTCCTGACGGCGTGGAAAAATGCCGATCCGGATCTGCCTATGATGGAACATGCCAAATCCGCGAGTCGTTAAGAGCCTGGACGAACTGCGCGCGCTGACCGGCCAGGAAGTGGGCGCGAGCGATTGGTTGACGGTGACGCAGGAAATGATCAATCGATTTGCCGACGTCACTGACGACCATCAATGGATCCACGTGGACGTGGACCGCGCCAAATGCGAATCGCAGTTCGGGACCACCATCGCTCACGGGTTCCTGACCTTGTCGCTGCTTCCGCGCTTATCCCGCGAAGCAGTTGAGATGCACGGTGACTTTAAGATGCGCGTCAATTATGGCTTCAACCGTCTACGATTTGTCTCGCCAGTTCCGGCGGGCGCGCGGATTCGAGCGCGTATGACCCCGCAAAAAGTCACTGACAATGAGGTCACGTGGCTGGTGACGGTGGATGTAGAGGGATCGGAAAAACCAGCCGTAGTGGCCGAGTGGTTAGGACGCTTTTACTAATTGGCGTGGCGCAGGTCCCCGACCTGCGGAAGTTGCTAATCGTGAATCAAGAAATGTACCGGTAAATACGCCAGAAGCGGCAACAGCGCGAAGGTGAAGCACACCGGTTGGAACCCATAGCGTCCAATAATGGCGCCCAGCGGAGGCGAAACAATCGCCTGCATCGCGCCGTAGGCAAAGATCAATCCGCCGATCGCAAATGCCGCACGCCCGGCTCCGTAAATATCGATGGGTAGCGTGTAGTGATTGGTACTCCAGGCGCAGATCAGGAAATAACTCAGGGACATTCCAGCCGTGGCGAGCGCGGGCGTGGGGAGGAACGGAATCGTCATGGTACCCAGCAGCAAGACAGCCGCAATCAGGCAGGCGCGCTTGCATGCCGCCACCGGCTTCATCCCTCTGTTGATCAGCCGCCACGAAAGGCTCCCACCTGCTAACGCGCCAAAGTAGCCACAGATAGGAATTATCGGAGTGTAGTGCGAAGCTTGCTGTGCGCTGAGATGATGCACGTGGACCAGATACGTCGGGCTCCAGTTGGTCCAAAGACTGTAGATTGTCATGCTGAGAAAATTGGCACCAATCAAGGCCCACAGTTTGGGATCGGCGAGCAGCGCAAAGGAATGCTTCCCCCCAGGCGGCGCGGCTTCCACAGTTGGCGGAATGAGACGCGCGGTCGCGAGCCAAATCGGAATCCAGATCAGGCTGATGATGCCGGCCGCGTAGAATGCCCAGCTCCAATCGTATTGATACGCAAAGTAAACAGCGAAGCGCGGCGCAAGCCCGGCGCCCAGGCTCAAGCCAAGTTGCGACATCGCGGTTCCGGTGGCACGTTCCTTCGGCGGCAAATACATGCCGACCGCTTTACCGACTGCGGAAACTCCGCTCGCCTCAGCCACTCCCAACAGCGCCCGCCACAACAGAAGTTCCCCTAGGCTATGCGACATGCCCGTTCCAAAACTCGCGATGGCCCAGACTGCGACTGAGATGGCGCTGCCGCGATTGAGCCCGACGCGATCGACAAACCAGCCGATCAGCAGAGCGCTGACTGCATAGGCGATGGAGAAAGCCGAAAGCGCGTAGCCGTAATCGTCGGCGTTGAACGAGAACCCAGGCGGATGGCTACGCCAAATGGTCACCATGGTGGCCAACACCTGGCGATCGAGATAGTTCAGGACTGACGAAAAAACGAAAACTGTGATCGCTACCCAACGTAGCGAAGCGGGCGAGCGCATTCGGTTGATTGTAGCAATACGGTTTCTGGTTTCTAGTTTCTGGTTTCTAGTTGGCGACCGATCGAGAACCAGAAACAAGAAACCAGAAACAAGAAACCAGAAACGTCTTTACGCTTTCAGTTGTTCCAACCTCTTGTCCAACAGATCCAGGACCTTGGCGGCATCGCTTGCCCCATCCAGCGGAATCCGCAGCACGCCCGCCGGGGTGAACTGCGCGCCTTCGGTTTCCTTCACCAGATTCATGAGACGATTCGGTTCAATCCGGGCTTCCGCATGGAACTTGACGTTTAGCGCACCCTGCCGGCGATCGATCGCTTCGATGCCGAGCTGTTGGGCGGCGGTCTTCAACACCGAGAATTTGAGCAGATAGCGGACCGCGTCCGGCGCCGGACCGTAACGATCCTCAAGCTCGGCCAACAGTTCCGTGCTATTTTCGGTGTCGACGGCATCCGCGATTCGCTTATACGCACGCAAGCGCTGGTGCTCGTCAGCGATGTAATCGGATGGGATGCGAATATCGAGGCCGAGATTCAACGTCGAGTGTACTTCGAGCGGAACCACTTCGCCCTTCAGTTCGTGGACCGTTTCCTCCAGCAATCGGACATACATATCGAACCCGACAGCCTCAATGTGTCCATGCTGTTGGCCGCCCAAAATGTTACCGCCGCCGCGCAGCTCCAGATCCAGCGCCGCTATTTTGAATCCAGCGCCCAGATCGCTAAATTCCCTGAGCGCGGCCAGGCGTTTGCGCGCGATCTCGCTCAGTTCGGTGTCGGCAGGGACCAGCAGGTAAGCATACGCGCGGCGGTTCGAGCGGCCCACGCGCCCGCGCAGTTGATACAGCTCGGAAAGCCCGTGACGCTCCGCATTCTCGATGATCATGGTGTTGGCGAGTGGGATGTCGAGCCCATTTTCGGCAATCGTGGTGCACACGAAAACATCGTACTCATGACGCATGAACCCGAGCAGCGATTTCTCGAGCTCCGCTTCACCCATCTGGCCGTGACCCACGCCGAGCCGAACATCGGGCAGCAATTCCTGGATAGACGCAGCGCGGGAATAGATGCTATCCACACGGTTGTGAATGAAATATACCTGTCCGCCGCGGCTCAGTTCTTGCTCGATGGCTGTTTTGATCAACTTCGGATCGTAGTGCGCCACTACGGTGTGGATCGCCAACCGGTCCTTCGGGGGCGTCTCGATGACAGACATATCGCGCAATCCGAGCAGCGACATGTGCAGGGTGCGCGGAATGGGCGTGGCCGTTAAAGTTAGAACGTCCACGTTATGCTTGAGCTGTTTGATGCGCTCCTTGTGGCGCACGCCGAAGCGCTGCTCTTCATCCACAACAAGCAAGCCCAGATCGCGGAAATGGACATCTTGCGAAAGCAGGCGATGCGTTCCGATCACAATATCTACTTTCCCCTCCGCCACTCCCACCAGCACTTCCGCAATCTCTTTCTTGTCGCGAAACCGGCTGAGCATTTCCACTTGCACTGGAAAAGGAGCGAAGCGGCGTTTGAATGTTTCGAAGTGCTGAAAGGCTAGCACCGTGGTGGGAGCCAGAATGGCAACTTGCTTGCCATCGCCCAGAGCTTTAAACGCTGCGCGCATCGCGACCTCAGTTTTGCCGTAACCCACGTCGCCGCACAGCAACCGGTCCATCGGATGGCCGCTTTCCATATCCTTCTTGATGTGCCGGATGGCGCTGACCTGGTCTTTGGTTTCCTTGAACTCGAATGCGTCTTCAAACTCGCGCTGCCAGTTACTGTCTGGCGAAAAGCTGAAGCCTTCGGCCATCTGGCGTTGCGCGTAGAGCTTGAGCAGCTCATCCGCCATATCGCGCATGCGAGTTTTCACGCGCGATTTGGTGCGCGTCCAGGTGACTCCGCCCAGCCGGTCCAGCGGCGGAGCCGAGCCTTCACCCGCGCCGCGATATTTCTGGATCAAATCCATACGCGTCAACGGAACGTAGAGTTTAGCGTCGGCGGCATATTCCAGCAGCATGAAATCGCCCTTGGTTTCGCCTTGCGTGATCTCGCGAGTTCCCACGAAGCGGCCGATGCCATGCGTGACGTGGACAACGTAGTCGCCCGGCTTGAGATCGGCCAGATCTGCTGCGAATGCCGCGAGCTGCCCCTTTCCGGGCATCGGCTGGGCCACTAAATCCGAAGTGTCGAAAAGATCTTCCGAGCCGACTACCGCGATGCGTGCTTCGGGGAAAACCACGCCGCGGCGCACCAGCCCTTTGACCAGCAACGTGCTGGCAGTCGCGCCGGCAATATAGGAGCGCTCAGCCAGATAAGGACGCGTGGCGTCCGCGGGATCGAGGCCCAGTTGGAAGGGAACTGAGTATTCCTGGAAAATATCGGCTAGGCGTTCGAGTTCGCCCAAGGATTTTGCGAAGAACACCACGCGGTAACCTTGCTCGACAAGATTGCGCGCTTCGGCCACTGCGGCTTGGACGTTGCCGTGGAAGGCTAGCGACGGCCTTGAGGCCGTCGCGGGGTCGCTAGTGGCTGGTTGCTGGTGGCTGGTGAGGACCTCAAGTTCGCTCAGGGCGAGTTCGGCTTTTCCGGACACGGCTTCTTGCAGCTCGGGCCAGGTGTAGAAATTTTGTTCGGGACCGATTGGAAATGGGCGATCCGGATCTTCCAGGCGCTTCCAGAGGCGCGTGGCAGCGGTCGCGATTTGTTCCGGCTCGTCCAGGACAATTAGCGGATTCTCGCCGAGCGAGAGCAGCGAATGTTTGCGTGGCCGAACCAGCGGGACCAAGAATTCCCAGCCTGGAAATGGATCGCCGGGAGTGGGCACTTCGGTTTCGTCCGCGATTTGCCGGAAAAGTTCGCGTGATCGCGGATACTCTACCAGCGGCAGCAGCATGGTCTCGGCGATTTTCATCACCGAACGCTGCGTTTCGACATCGAAACGGCGGATGGATTCAATCAAATCGCCGAACAGCTCGATGCGGATAGGCTGCGAAGCTTCGGCGGGAAAAATATCGAGGATGCCGCCGCGGAGCGAATATTCACCGACCATCTCCACTGGGTCGCGCTTTTCGTAGCCGATGCTCTCGAGATGCGCCAGCAGGTCTTCTAACGGAATTTCGTCACCCGATCGAAGAGTGAGCGCAAGTTGGCGATAGAACTCAGCGGACTCCGTGCGTAGCAGCGCCGAAGCCACAGGCGTGATGGTGATACTGGTTTTGTGCGCGGCCAGACGCCACAATCCCACTGCGCGCTGTTCGCTGATTTCGCTGTGCGGCGAAAGGCGCTGCGCCGGAAGCACGTCCAAGGAAGGAATGCTCTGCGGGCGGGGAAGGTCGCCGGTTACGAGCAAGTTGAAGAACGTGTCCACCAACTCGCCCAGCGTTTCGGCTTCCTTGTTCCCGTCCACGACGACTACGATGTTCCGCTCCGTGGCTTGCCACAGCAGCACCAGATACAGCGCTTTAGCAGTAGTCGTGAGTCCGGAAAGCGATTGGCGCGCGTGCGGATTACGGAGTAGCCGGCTGACGGCATCCTGAAATGCAGCGTCGCGGCTGAGCGATTGGAACAGGTCGCGTATGGCGGGATGGGTCACGGACTAAGGACGGCGTGCTCGCTTCAGTCCTTATCTTAACGTGGTGCTGTGAAAAAGCGTTGGCAGGCGAAAGTGCCTGCCCCCGGATTATTCGTAGCGCAGCGCCGTCACTGGATCCACTCTAGTAGCCCGGCGCGCGGGCAGAGTGCAAGCCAAACCGCAGACTGCCAGCAATACCAGCGATACAAGCGCAAACACGCCCGCATCCAACGGCCGCACTTGATAGAGCAACCCGGACATCAACGGCGTCAGCCCCAAGGAGAGCGCGAGTCCGATCGCGAGACCCAATAACGACGGGACCAATCCCTGGCGCAGGGCCACAACAAACACATCGCGCGCCGTTGCTCCCAGCGCGAGCCGAATCCCGATTTCGCGAGTGCCCTGGGTCACCGTATACGACACCACGCCGTACAATCCGATCGCAGCCAACAACATGGCCAACAGTGCAAACAGCGCCACTAGCGCCATACTGAAACGGCGCTCCGCAAGCGACAACGCCACGGCCTGTTCGCCCGTCCGGATACGATACGGAGGCACATCGCGATCGATTTCCTTGAGCTGGCTGCGCACATCGGCAATCAGGGCCGCGGGATCCGTTTTGGTTCGAAGCGCGATCAGTAGAAATGGCCGCACCACTTGGGCATAGGCAGCGTATACTTCCGGATTCGCCCCAGAATCGAGCCCATCTGGTTTGACGTCGCCAACCACGCCCACAACCTGGACTAGAACTGGAACCCCTTCCAACTGAATGCTCTGGCCAATCGGGTTCAGTCCGGCGAAATATTTGCTCGCAAATGTCTGGTTGACCATGGCGACCAGCGGCGCGTTCTTGGTATCGCGCTCCGTGAACCCTCGCCCGTTCTTCATCGGGATACCCATCGTGTGGAAGTAATCCTTGGTGACCACCTCCACCGCGCAGAGGGTTTTCGAAAATCCGGTGGACGGATTCCCTGGCAGCGCGAATCCCTGCCACAATCGATACCCGCCACCCACCATCGGTATATCCATAGCGCCTGCCGCCGATTCCACCTGCGGCAAGCGTCCCAGCCGATCGATCACATCCTTGTAGTAACGCGCTACTTGGCTTTCCAGAAATTGCCCGTTTTTCAGGAATTTTGAATCAGGAAGCTGCAGCTGAAACGTCAGCAGGTGATCCGGACGAAAGCCCGGTTCCACGCTGGCCAGACGTAGAAAGCTTTTCACCAGCAGTCCCGCGCCCGCCAGAAGAAGCAGCGACAACGCCATCTCCGCAATCAGAAACCCGGTCCTGAGCAAAGCGCGGCGGCGGCCCACGGTGGATGATTTTCCACCTTCCTGAAGAGCCGTGTTCACATCCGGCTTCGAAAGCTGCAGCGCCGGCCCCAGCCCAAATAGAAGCAGCGTGAGGAAGGTCAGCGCCAGCGCGAAGAGCAGCACGCGCGCATCCATGTGAACTTCGGCCAAGCGTGGAATATCGCTTGGTCCATACTTCACCAACAACGCAACGCACCAGGTAGCCAGCGCCGCGCCCAGGCCTCCACCTACGAGCGACAACAGCAGATTCTCGGTCAGCAATTGAACGGCGATGCGGGGACGGGAAGCACCCAATGCCGTCCGCAGGCCGAACTCCCGCGTTCGCCCAATTCCACGCACCAGCAGCAGCATCGCCACGTTGCCGCAACAAATGAACAGCACCAGGCACACCGCGCCCAGCAGCACCAGCAACTCAGACCGCACCGGTCCGGCCATCGACTCCTGCCAAGGATAGGCATTCGCGCTCCAGCCTTTGTTCGAATTCGGAAACTGTGCGGCGAGGTGGCTGCACAGCGCAATCAACCGGCTGTCGGCCTGTTGGATTGACTCGCCCGGAGCAAGCCGCGCCAGGACGGACAGAAAACGGTTCTGACGCGTAGTTAAATCTTCGTTCCGCTCAAAAGTAGTCCACAGCTCGGGGCTGCGCTCGAACACGAAGCTGGCGGGAAGCACGCCCACCACGACACTCGGCTTGCCATCCACGTCAATGCTCCTTCCGACTATCGATGGATCCCTGCCGAACCGCTCGCGCCAGAGACTTTCGGTTAGCAGCGTGACGGGACTTGCGCCAGATTTGTCTTCTTCGGGCAACGGCAACCGTCCCAGCAGCGGCCGAACCCCCAGGGTGGAAAAAAGGGATGCAGTAGCTGCGCCAGATAGCAGCCGCTCGGAAGTGTCCCCAATTCGCACCAATGAGTTGCCGATAGAATAGATGCCAACATCTTCGAACGCGCGCGAAGCTTGCCAATCCAGAAAGTCCGGATAGGAGGCCGGGCCGTTGTGAACATAAAGTGGCTCGTTGCGCGTTTCGATTCGCACCAGACGCGCTGCATCGCGGTACGGCAAGGGCCGCAACAGCACTGTGTCCACCACGCTGAAGATTGCGGTATTCGCGCCGATTCCAAGCGCCAGGGTAAGGATCGCTAGCGTGGTAAAAAGCGGATTCTTGTGCGCCATGCGGCCGGCGTAGCGCAGATCTTGTCCTAATTTTTCAACAGATATCCATGGCCACGTCATGCGAGTGTCCTCCTCAATAGTGGTTCGATTCCCGAAGGCGCGCAGGGCGGCGAAGCGAGCATCTTCCGGTGCTAGACCCGCGCGCCGTTGCTCTTCGGCTTCGAGGGCGAGGTGTCCGCGCAGCTCGCGGGCGAGATCGCTTTCACGCCGCTCGCGTCGCCACCAGCTCATTCCGGGCACCTCGATGGTAGATATTCTACCATCGGAGTAGACGACCAGCACGCGAATCGGTTAGTAAACCCTCAACGGCGAGCCAGTACTTCTTCCAAGATTCCAGTGGTGGAGTAGCCCGGCTCGAGCGGCAGCGCCAGAACCTGACCGCCCGCGGCTTCCGCAATGAGTTCGCGTGGCGTGTCCTCGTCGAAGAAGGTGACGGCATCCACTGCTTCGAGCGCGGCCGCAAGTTCCGCGCGTTCATTTTCAGCAATGAGCGGCCGCGTGGGACCCTTCAGCCGCTGGACGCTGGCGTCGGTGTTCAAAGCCAGGATCAGAATGTCGCCCAGCGACCGGGCGCTTTCGAGCAACCGAATGTGGCCAGGATGCAGGATGTCATAGCAGCCGTTGGTGAAAACCACTTTCCGGCCCTCGCGCCTCCATTGCCGGCGTACCACCAGGAGGTCCTCACGGGTATATATTGAGCCCAACGTTTATTCTACTTCGCCCATGATTCAAGAGTGGGGAAACGGCGCCGATAAGGACGGCATGAGTACGAACTCAATCAACAGCCTTTCAAGCAGCTATTTGCAATCGATTCTCGATAACGCCCTCCAAACCAACGGAGTGACG
>JBEKJJ010000107.1:0-23376 GCA_050011295.1 Bryobacteraceae bacterium | reverse complement strand
ATGGCGCAGTGGCTGAAAGAAGGCAAGATCAAATACCGGGAAGACATCGTAGAGGGATTTGAAAACACGGTGAAGGCTTTTATCGGAATGCTGCAGGGGGAGAATACGGGGAAGATGTTGGTCAAGGTGTAGGTGTCACTTTTTGGTGACTATCCAAAGGGTCAATTTCGCAGTATCAGACTGAACGTCATCGCCTTCGAAAAAGAGATGTGAGATGTAGCCGTCTCCGGTCTTAACGCACAGGTCGTCGCCGTTCCCGAGCCCTTCGACGCGCAGCGATTGATCTCCGTAGGCACCTCTACAGTCGGGCTGGATACGCGCTCCGTTTGCCGGACGCAGGATGAGCGCGCCATGCTCTTCCAAAAAGACCACGTCCGTGTCTCCGGCAGAGCCCTCCGGCCGGGAACAGATTACTTTTTCTTCAATGAGGTCGATTCCGCATTCCCGAGGTAGCTTGAGATGGGCCCGCACGGCGTCGACCGGTTGGTCCGGCTGTGAGGGAGAGTTCAGCGGCGTAATGAAAAAGCAGGATACGCCTGGCGCGTCGCAGCCCCCGACCTCCAACTGTACAGTTCCGATGTTAGTTGCTTCGTGAGCCCGTACCGCGACATCTCGAACCAAGTTCCTTCGAAAGCCGTTGTACCATGCATTGATTGTATAAGTCCCCGCGCTAAGACCAGTGATGCAGAAAGTCCCGTCGTCGTAATTTGCGTTTCCGCGAAAGGCCAGCAGCGCCGACCCTTTCGGATAAACGCTAATGAGCGCCTTCCCTATCACTGCGCCAGTGGGATCCGTTACCTTTCCACGGATCGCACATCGATCTGTTTGAGCCGCCAGGCTCACCGCAGCCGTGAATGCAAGAAGGCCCGCCGCGCCTTGTCCGCCGCCGATGCACATGGTCACCACGCCCAGCTTCGCATCGCGGCGCGCCATTTCGTTCGCGATGGTCCCTACCATGCGCGAGCCCGTCATGCCGAATGGGTGACCGATTGAAATCGACCCGCCGTTGACGTTCAGCTTTTCAGGATCGATCCCTAGCCGGTCCCGGCAGTACACTACCTGCACCGCGAAGGCTTCGTTCAGTTCCCAGAGATCGATATCGTCTACCTTGAGACCTTTGCGGCCGAGCAATTTCGGAACGGCGAACACCGGGCCGATGCCCATTTCATCCGGCTCGCAGCCGGCCACCGCGAAGCCGCGAAAGATCAGCTTATAGGGGATGCCCATCGCGTCCGCTCGCTCGCGCGACATCAGCAGCGTAGCCGAGGCGCCATCGGAAAGCTGCGAAGCATTCCCCGCGGTCACGGTGCCTTGGCCGCTGTCTGGATCGAAGTAGGGCTTCAACCCCAGCAGCCCTTCGAGCGTTGTATCCGGACGATTGCATTCGTCTTTATTCGCGCAAACTTCCTCGGTCCCGCTAACCTGTCCAGTCTTTTTGTCGAGCAGCGCGCGGGTTACCTTCATAGGCGCGATCTCGCTTTCGAAAAATCCTTCCCGCTGCGCGCGGGCAGTCCGCTGCTGGCTCAGAAGTGAATACTCATCCTGTACCTGCCGGCTGATCTTGTAGCGCTTCGCGACCACTTCGGCCGTGACGCCCATCACCATGTAGACTCCCGGCGAATGTTCCGCCACCCAGGGATGCGGATTGCCGCTGCGCTCCGTCATGCTGATGCTTTCCACCCCTCCGCCGATGGCCGCATCCGCATCTTCGTTCACAATCTGGTGCGCGGCCATGGCGATGGCCTGCAACCCTGAGGAGCAGAATCGGTTCACGGTGGTGGCTGCCACCGAAACCGGCAGCCCGGCCAATATGGAGGATACACGGGCCACGTTCGATCCCTGCATGCCGTGCGGTTGGGCGCAGCCCAGGATCACGTCGCCAATTTCGGAGGGTTCGAGCGCGGGCGTTTTGCGCAGGACATCTCGAATGCAATGCGCGGCCAGATCTTCCGGACGCGTCATATTGAATGAACCGCGATAAGATTTTGCCAGCGCGGTGCGTGAACTGGCCACCACTACTGCTTCTCGCATGATTTCTCCTCCAACGCGCTACGCGGCAGTGGCCGCAACTTTTTTGTCGAAGTCGGCGAATGTTTTCCCCTCTTCGGCCAGTTGTTTCAGTAACGGAGCCGGCGTCCAGAGCGCGCCGTGCTCTTTTTCGAACTCGCGAATGCGTTCGTAAACTTTCTTCAGTCCCACCGTGTCGGCGTACCACATCGGTCCGCCGCGATAGGCGGGGAACCCGTAGCCGTTGATGTAAATAATATCGATATCAACGGCCCGCAGCGCGTACCCGTCTTCCAGAATCCGCGCGCCCTCGTTCACCAGCGCGTAGATGGTCCGCTCCACAATCTCTTCCGCCCTAATCTGGCGCGGCGTCCGGCCGATTTCGGCGCGAACCTGTTCGATCAACTTATCCACTTCCGGATCATGCAGCGGACGCCGATTCTCATCGTACTTGTACCAGCCGGCGCCGGTCTTCTGCCCGTAGCGTCCCATTTCGCATAGGCGATCTTCGAGGATGGGCTGCCGGACACTGGTGTCGCGGGTTTCGCCGTACTCTTTTCGGATGCGCCAGCCAACATCCAAGCCAGCCAGGTCGCCTGTGGCGACTGGCCCCATGGCCATGCCGAAATCGTAAAGCGCCTGATCCACCGCTTCCACGGTCGCGCCTTCTTCCACCAGGAATTGAGCTTCTCTACGATAGGGCGCGAACATGCGATTGCCGACGAATCCGCGGCAGTTGCCCACCAGCACACCCACTTTGCCCAGCTTCTTCGACAACGCCATCAACGTAGCGATCACTTCCTTCGAGGTGGCCTTGCCGCGCACGATTTCGAGCAGCCGCATCACATTCGCCGGACTGAAAAAGTGCGTGCCGATCACCCATTCCGGACGCGACGTCGCGGAAGCAATCTCATCGATGTTGAGCGTAGAGGTGTTGGAAGCCAGAATCGCGCCCAGCTTTGCTACTTTGTCCAGCTCGCCGAAAATCTGTTTCTTGAGCGCCATCCCTTCGAAAACGGCTTCTACTATCATGTCCGCGTCGCTGAAACCGTCATAGCTTAGCGTGGGCCGGATGCGAGCCATCCGCTTGTCCATCTCTTCCTGCGAGAATCGACCCTTCTTCACAGAATTCGTATAGTTCTTGCGAATAGTGGCGAGCCCGCGATCGAGCGCGGCCTGATCGGTCTCCTTGAGCAGCACCGGAATTCCTGCATTCGCCAAAACCATGGCGATGCCGCCGCCCATGGTCCCCGCGCCAACCACGGCGGCTTGATTCACCGGGATCTGCGCGATGTCTTTCGAGATGCCCGGGATCTTCGCCACTTCACGGTCGCCGAAGAAGACGTGGATCAGAGCCTTGGATTGATCGGAGAAGAGGCATTCCTGAAACAGCTCGGCTTCCCGCTTGACGCCTTCGTCGAAGGGCAGCTTGGTGGCTGCCTCCACGGCGTCGATGGCGGCCTGGGGCGCCATCAGATTGCGCGCCTTTTTGCGGGCAGCATCGCGCGCGAACGCGAAAATGGGCGCGTTGGATTGTTCGTTGCCCAGCTTGCCGGCCAAATCGCGCGTGCGGCGCGGCGGCGTTCCAATTTTGGTGCGGGCGAAGGCTAGCGCGCCCTGCAGCAGATCGCCTTCTACGATCTGATCCACGATGCCAGATTCGAATGCATCCTTCGCGCCGATAGGATCGCCTGCGGCGCACATCTCCACAGCTTTCGCGACGCCGGCCAGGCGTGGAAGCCGTTGCGTTCCCGCTGCTCCGGGAATGATTCCGAGTTTGACTTCCGGCTGGCCAACCTGCGCGGAGGGAACCGCCAAGCGATAATGGCACGCCATGGCTGTCTCGAGGCCACCGCCGAGCGCGGTGCCGTGAATGGCCGCTACGATGGGTTTGGGATAACTCTCCACGCGATCCAGCACGCCCAGGAAACCCGGACCCTTCCGCCGGTCGCCGCTCGAAGTTATTTTGCCGAACTCTTTAATATCCGCGCCCGCGATGAAGGTGCGGCCTCCACCGATCAGGACGATGGCCTTCACGGTGTCATCTTTTTCGAATTGTTCCAGGCCCGCCACAATTCCTTCCGGGACCCCGGGGCTCAGCGCGTTCACCGGCGGATTGTTAACAGTGAGGATGCCAACTTCGCCGTCTTTACTTGGTTGAACTAAACCTGGTTGAACCGTATCGCTCATCCATACGATTCTATCGCAGGAATGCGACGACGGACCGCTCTAACTTTCGGTGTGGGTGTTGTCGCTCGATCCGGCCAGGAAGATGTCCAGGAACATGCTGAGGGCGTAGCCGATCAAGAGCCCGCCTAACCCAAATCCGATCAGTGACACTGGCGCGGGCAGCCCGAGTTGGTCACCCACCGGGAGCGCGGCAGCCAATCCCACCGCCGCGAAAGCAGCACTCACAAGTAATCGTTTTCTCATAGCGTACGGCCCACTCGACCCCTTTCGTAGTCCGTTGGCACTACTACAGTATTCGACCTTTCCGGTCTCGACCATAGAGGGATTTACCTTAGGTGTGCGTACCAACTCGCCTGGATGACCGGGGCTGGTATTGCCCGGTACACCAGCAGGCAAAGTCACAGCATTAGTCGAAATCGAATGGCTTTTTGGGCGGCGGAGCGTTGGGATTATCCTTGGCCTGTTTGAGCAACTCGTCGAATTTTCTGTCCAGCACCTGCTGGTGGCTCTTGTGCTGGGCGAACGATTTCTGGAACATTTCATCGCGCCGCGCCTCCTCGCCTTTGAGTTTCTGGACGGCTGCGCCGATGTCCTCAATGGAAGGTGGTTTTTTGTGTTCGCTGTAACTGATGACGGCCTTGAGCTCGGGATCAATTTGGAGTGTCGCTTCGCAGCATGGGCAGCGCACTTCCACCAGCTCGCGTTTTTCTTTGGCCATACCGCAAATCTTAGCAGGTTCGAGGATTGCAGGAACCCTGCTAGGGACGCTCGGGCTTCAAGCGGATCTCACGAGGACCGTCGTCCAAGCCTTCTATGCGGATCATCGCGGGCGCCAGTTTGGGTGGCTCCGGCATGGCTTCAGCAACCGGCTTGACGCTGGCTGCGGCGACGGCGGGTTGCTGGCGGGTGGACGCGAACAACTGTGCATTCTTTTCGAACTCCTGCGGCGTCATGCGCAGGCTGATTTTGGCGGCAGCGCCTTCGGCTGCAACCTTTAATCTCTTCTCGATGTCGAGCATGGCCGGACCGCCGACTTTGTCCTTGATGGCAGCTTTCATTAGTTTCGAGAATTCCGAAGCCATGTTTCGAGCCTCGGGCTCGGAAGGAAATATCCACGAAATGTCCGCAGCCAGGCCGTTCCGTAACGAGACTCCGGCTTCGAAGCTACGGGAATCTGACTGGAACCCACCGCCCGCCAGCAGCCCAATCAAACGGTCACCACCCATGGTTTGCAGCCCCGACATGAGCGCCCACAGGTCGTAGCGCGAATCCATTTCGGCGGCGCGTGTCAGCAGCGGACCGGAATCGGCCGCCTGCGCTGGATTCGCGCTCCGTTCCAGGCTTGCGAATATGGATGCGGCGTCCCCGGCCAGGATGGTCTGCGCGTCCATCAAAACAAAAGCCATGTCGCGGCTGTTCTTGCCCTGTGGCCGAAACACCTGGATGGAATTGAAAAGTTGCGGCCTAGTTCCATGATCGGCCAGCACTTTGCGGACCTTGGTGAGGTCGAAATGGCCGCGAACCACCACTAGCATGGGCGGATCGGATGTTTCATCGGCATGCGCTCTGCTAGGCGATGAGATGATGACGCGGTCCATATCGTCCAGAAATTCCGCGCCGGGAATGGCGGAAGCGGGATCTGCGTCCACGTACTTTTCCCGCAGCAGGATGCCTATGTGCGTAGCCCGAAGCGCCTTCCAGTCGACGCTGATAATGGCCTTCGAGTTAGGTGGTATGAATCGCAGCAACGCTGGATCAGTCTGCGCGCTCACGGCGGCGGGAGCTAGCAGCATGAAGATGGACAGAGAGCGGAGCATGGAGCCTACCAATACGTATCGGCAAAAACAGGCAATCCCTTAGGAGGGATTTCGGCCACAGTGATATAGTTAAAATACCTCCTGGAGATCCCCCGGGCCCGTAGCTCAGTTGGTTAGAGCGCTACCTTGACACGGTAGAGGTCACAGATTCGAGTTCTGTCGGGCCCACCACTTGCCTCAGCCACCGGCCGATACATGCAGGTCTTTAACCTCAGACGTAGTCACCGGTGGGCGATCGTCAAATCGTTGAAACACCAAACGCATCCCAGGCGCGACTAATCCCGGCTCAAAGGCGCCTGAGTTTCCGACCGATCCTTCCAGCCGAACCACGATAGGAGTCGGGCACCACCGTGGATGACCCGAAATCCGAACTTGATCCCCTCCCAGATATTCGACAGAGTAGTGGCGGCTCTTCGTATCGATGTCGATCACCGAGCCTCTGGCTAACTCCGTGAGTTGCACTCCTTCTCGAAGTTCGATTGTCATGGCAACCTCCTTCTCCCAGCAACTTCTTAGAGCACCTGGGATTCCCCGCGCCAGAGCCTGTGTAAGTTCCTCCCAAATCAATCGCTTCCGTATTGGCAGGCGCCGATCCAGGTACTTCTTACCTGAACACCAAGCCATTAATGCAGCAGATCTGCCAACCAGCCGATTGCTAAATATCGGGTTTCACCGAAGACGCTTGCCCGAAGTGTAGAATTACAAAACGGAGGCCAGTGAGCTTGTTCGAGCCGAGGTCGAGTTCCGGCCTTTTGTGGTTGGCCGCTCTGGTCCTCTGCACCGCCGGCTTTGGTCAACCTCTGGCGGATCCGCCGGCACTATCGCTCCAGGTTCCCATTCAAACCGGACTGCATGCGGGCGAGGCACGCTCCTGGCAAATCGCCGCCGAAGCTGGACAATTCCTGCGCCTAGCCATCCAGCCCAACGGCCTGGTTCTGAAGATCCGGCTAACCACGTCCGATGGCTCCGAGGCCGCGAATGTATCGAATCGCGCGGATGAAAGCAGAACAATCTCCATTTCGCACGTAGCCGCACAAACTGGCCGGTTCGTTCTGGAATGTTCGCTCGGGACCGGGGAGGCTCCCTCGCGCGGATTTGAGATACGGCTCGTTGAACTCAGGCCCGCTACGGAAGCCGATCGGGTGCGCGTCCAAGCGGAACGCCTGTTCGAAAGCGCCAGAGCTCTTCAGGACTTGGGCTCAAAAGAATCCCTCCAACAGGCCGCCGCCAAGTTTGAGGCTACGCTTCCGTTGTGGGAGTCGATCGGAGACAAAGCCGAGCAAGGCCACACCCTGGATACGATGAGCGACGTGTACATCGCCCTGGGCGAAAACCAGAAAGCCGTGGCCGTCCTCGATCGGGCTTTGCCGCTGGCGCGCGCAGCCCACGATACGCTGGGCGAGGCGGATATCATGACTAATCTAGGTGTAGCCGTGTCTTTCCGCGATCCGAAAAAAGCGCTGGAGTATCTCGAATCGGCGATCAGCTTGACGCGGTCGGCCGGCGACCGGAATCTGGAAGCGACGGCTTCGAGCGATATCGGGGCCGTCTACATGCTTATGGGTGACCCGCGCAAGGCCCTGCCTTACGTCACCAGCGCGCTCGCCATCAAACGCGAGGAACATGACCGCCACGGGGAGATGCTGGTTCTGGCAAACGCCGGAACCATTTACTATGCAATCGGTGATTCCTATAAGGCTCTGGATATGTTCCGCGAGCTGCTGCCGATGCGGCGTGAGCAGCATGACCGGCGCGGGGAAGGCACCACGCTCTACTACATGGGGACCTCGCTCGCGCGGCTCGGTGATCTGGATCAGGCGCTCGAATCGCTGACCGAAGCTCTGCCGATTATTCGCGAAGTGGGCGATGCCCGAAGCGAGGGCCGCGCGCTCACCAATCTGGGCGGCTTGTATATGGCTCTGGGGCAACCCCAGGATTCGCTCAACACCTTCGAGCAAGCGCTGGCGCTCACGCGCAAACTAAAAGACAGAATTCAGGAGGAAAGCATCCTCACCGCCATGGCGCACGCGTTCCTGCAGCTGGGAGACGCCGAACAAGCGCTCGGGTATTGCCGGCAGGCGCTGAAAATCCAGCGGGAGCTTTTCGATAAGCGGGGAGAAGGGCTCGCGCTGGCCGCGCTCGGCTCCGTGTACGCCACCCTCGGCGAGCGTGTGGAAGCTTTAGAAGCATACCGCCAGGCCCTCCCTATATTGCGCGGCGCGAGCAACCAGAGTGGTGAAGCGAGTGTCCTGAACAGCCTGGGAACGCTGTCGTTGAAGGATCGAGACGCCAAGGACGCGCTTACATATTTCGAGCAGTCCGTGCAACTGTTGACGGCAATCAACGATCGGCGGCAGCGCGCGGCCACTGAGGTGAATATCGGTGCGGCCTACCGCTTACTAGGCAATAAACAGAAAGCTCGGGATTCCCTGACAGAAGCCTCCGCGCAATTGACCGCAATCGGCGATCGTTTTGAGCAGAGCCGGGCGATGTACCTTCGGGCGCTTCTGGAGAGCGACGATCGCGATTGGGAGCAGGCTAAACAGCATCTTGAAGACGCTCTGCGCGTCGACGAGCAGATTCGCGCGGCAGTAATCGGCGGGGAACTGCGTGCCACCTGGCTAACAACTGTTCTGGATCAATATGAAGCTCTCGAAGACGCGCTGATGCATTTGCATCAGCTTCATCCGGAGCGCGGCTATGACAAACAGGCTTTTGAAACAGCCGAGCGGGCGCGGGCGCGCACGCTGCTGGATCTTTTGAGCGAAGCGCGGGCTGGATTGCGCCAGGGCGTCGACCCCGCGCTGATCGATCGCGAGCGGATTCTCTCGGCACGGCTCCAAGCCAAGATGGAGCGGCAGATTCAGCTGTCAGTCGCGGGCGGCGACAGCGCCGCGGCGGATGCCGTTGGAGCGGAGATCCGGCAGGCAACCACGGAGTATCAACAACTGGAGGCCAAGATTCTGACGTCGAGCCCGCGTTATGCAAACTTCGCCAAGCAGGATCCACTGAAGCTTCCCCGGCTGCAGCGCGAATATCTGGATTCCGGTACGCTGCTTTTGGAATACGCGCCCGGTGACCAGCGCAGCTTTCTCTGGGCCGTTTCCCGCAGCAGCTTTCACAGCTACGTTTTGCCCGGCCGTTCCACGCTGGACGCGCTCGCGGAACGCGCGCGGGAAAGCATCCGCAGCGCTACGGATCGCGAGCTTGCCAAATCCACCTCCGCGGACCTTGAGGCCCTGAGCCGCGCCGTTCTCGATCCCGTGGCGCAGGAATTGGGAACCAAGCGGCTGCTCATTGTTACTTCGGGCTCCCTGCAATTCATTCCATTCAGCGCCCTGCCATCGCCGGTAAATGGTGCCGAGCCGCTGATCGCGAGTCACGAAATTGTGAACCTTCCTTCGGCGTCCACCATCGCCTTCCTGCGGCACGCGGGCGAGCGAAACAGTGGCTCGAAGCTGGTGGCCGTTCTGGCGGACCCGGTGTTCGCCGCCGACGATACGCGCGTGACAGGCAATCCGGCAACATCGAATCCCGATTCCGAGAACCAAACCCGCGGACAGGTGTTCGCGCGCACCACTTTCGATCGTCTTATCTTCACGCGTAGAGAGGCCGACAACATACTCGCGCTGGCTCCGCCCGGCGCGACGTTTTCGGCTTTTGACTTTGATGCCAGCCGCGCCACCGTACTGAGCGGCGCGTTGCGCGATTATAAATACGTCCACATCGCGTCGCATGGTTTGGTTAACCCTTATCACCCGGAGCTTCCAAGCATCGTGCTCTCGCTGGTAGATCGGAATGGCAAGCCGCGCGACGGCTTCCTGCAGGCGGCCGATATCTACAATCTGAAATTGAACGCGGATCTGGTGGTGCTCAGCGCATGTCAAACGGCGCTGGGCAAAGATATCCGTGGTGAGGGCTTGGTGGGGTTGACTCGGGCGTTCATGTACGCGGGAAGTCCGGCCGTCGTGGCCAGCCTGTGGACGGTGCCGGACCGTTCCACGGCGGAGCTAATGCGCGTTTTTTATCGCGGCATGTTGATGGAGAACCTCCGGCCCTCCGCGGCGTTGCGGCGGGCCCAAATCGCTCTCTGGAAGGATTCCCGCTGGAGCAGGGCCTACTATTGGGCGGCGTTTACATTGCAGGGCGAATGGAAGTAGCCGGTTCGAGCGACGCCGGTCTGGTTTCTCGCATCCGCGCCGGCGAACGCGCGGCCGAGGATGAGTTGGTACGGCGCTTCAGCCGCGGTGTGTCCATCATCATCGGACAATCGCTCGCGGATCCCACGGCCGCAGCGGACGTGTATCAAGAAACGTTCCGTCTGGTGTTACTGAAGGTTCGCGCGGGCGAGGTGCGAGAACCAGAGAGGTTAGCCGGCTTCATCTGTGGAATCGCGCGAAGTCTGGTGGTGGAGCATTTTCGCCGGACGGCGAGATTAAAAGAACGGCACGAAGGCGAGCCGGACCGGCAACTTCCGAGCCCCGAGCCAAGCCAGCTCGACCAGTTGCTGCGCCACGAGCGGGCAGCGCTGGCAAGACGGGTGCTGTCGGAGCTGCCGTCCGATCGGGACCGTAAGATACTTTACCGCTTCTACCTCGAAGACGATGAGAAGGAGAATATTTGCGCGGATTTCGGAATCAGCGCGCTGCACTTCAATCATGTCATCAGCCGGGCGCGCCAGCGCTACAAGAAAATATACGAGTCAATGGGGGACGTGCGTAAGAAGTAATGGATATGAACTGGCACAGTACCGTCCCGGCGTGCACCTTATATAAGAAGGGTGAAGCTTGAGCGCCGGCATGGATCATTCGCGGATTGAGGAGCACAACCTCATCGATCGGTATGTGCGCGGCACCCTGCCCGCGGACGAACGCGCCGAGTTCGAGGAACATTTCGTGGACTGCGCCGCCTGCCAGGAACAGATCGAGGCGGCAAAGAGCCTGCGGCTGGCGGTTCGCGAATCGGTAACGGAAACGCGCGCGAGTTCCGGTTGGCGCTGGACAGCCATTGCCGCCTGTGCGTGCCTCGGAATCGCGCTGGCCGCCAGTTCCATGTTTCTGTTCGAGCGGCAGAGCGCTAGGAGTGAATTGGCCAGCCTCCGCTCCAGCCTGGACCGCGCACCCGTGGTATTCGGATTGAGTTTGAGCCGTGACGCATCCGAGCCTCGTGCCGTCACAATTCCGGCCGAGCCGCGCTGGATGGTATTTCTGGCGGAAATCGACGCAACGCGGTATTCCCGCTATCGGGCCGCGCTAATTGGCGGCCGGGGCGAAGAAACCTGGAGTAAGGAGGGCATCGAAGCCAACTCTCCGGATTCCATCAGTGTGGCCGTTCCTTCTGCCGCATTGCATCCAGGAGCATTCACACTCGTGGTATCCGGCACGCAGTCGGACGGATCATTCATCACGGTGGCCCGTTTTCCGCTGCACCTGGCTGCGCAATAGCTTCGAGAATAATCTTTCACTCAGGGTGGGACAGTTGGCCGTCCCCGCTCACTTTGTATCCGTATGAAAGCCCTTGCCATCACTAGTGCATTGCTTGCCGTCACGACATTGTGGGCAGGCGCTGTGTGGGCAGGCACTGTGTCTGAAACGGGCACTTTCTTCACTCCGGAAGACACCTTCCTCGTTACCCTGACCTTGCCCACTGGCGGCAACGTCACACTCCAGACCTACGGCTTCGGCGGAGGAACCAACGCGGCCGGCGCCGTGATCCCTTTCGGCGGATTCGACCCATTCGTCGGCCTTTTCTCCGGAACCGGACCCACGGGGCTTTTTCTTAACGGCGATTCGGACGTCCTTTCCAACTTCACTCCGGGATGTCCTCCCGCTGGAACCGTGACCGTCGGCAGTGTCGGGGGACAATGCGGCGACGTCAATCTTCCGTTCACTGGTCTTTCTGCGGGAACCTACACGGTCCTATTGACCGATGGCGCGAATGTGCCCAACGCTGTTTTCGAGACATCCGGTCTTCTTGGTGATGGGTTCACCGATTTAAGCGGAGGCGTTTTTCAGACCTGCGCCGACGCGAACGACTGCAACAACGACACCGGAAACTGGGCGCTCGATATCACCGCGCCCAACGGCTCCGTGACGGCAACGCCAGAGCCGCGCGGCATCCCGGTGGCCGGCATTGCATTCGCGCTCATCGTGCTCGCACGGCTTTCGAAAGCTCTTATATCAACAAAACAGGAGATCCCAGAATCACTATGACCAGATTATCCAAATCCGTTCTTTCTTTTGCATCCGTAGCTCTCACAGCCGGCGTGCTGACATTGGCCGTGCCCCGAGCCGCGCATGCTGTCGCCGCCGCTGTGTTGGTGCAGGTGCTGAATACATCGGCGAACCCGGCCATCACGCAGAGCGCCCCCAGTCAGGCTGCGCAGTTGGTCAATCTCCAAGGCAACACCTCCGGCCCCGCGTTCTCATCTTTTGTTTCCGTATCGGGTGGCCCCGTAACCGTACTCGGCACCCCTCCGCCCTACTCCGTTCCTGCCAATCAGGCTCTGGTGATCACCGACATCGATATCCTGCCGGGTTGCTCTGGGCCGGTCGACATTGTTATCGGCGTTGAGACTGAGAGCATGGACTGGTCCGTGTCTGGCCCAAACACAACCCACTTCGAATATCGCTCCGGGACTGTTTTCCCGGCGGGCACAACCCCGCATGTCGCCGGAAGTTCGCCTGCGTGTCCTGTCGAAGTGAGGATGCACGGCTATTTGACCACCAACTAGGTCCGCATCCTGATGCTCACTGAACCAGGCAGCGGGTTGATAACCCCCCTTTGGAGCGCAAGTTCGTCCGAAAAATACTTCAGCGCGGGTGGGACAGTTTAGCACCAGCGCTCACTTTGAAACCGTACAGTTGATTCGAAATGGAGAACCCAATGTTGAAAGCCCTTCCTATCGTCAGTGCATTGCTTGCCGCCACACTGTGGGGTCAGCCTGAGCCGGTTAGTGTAACCGTTGGCCAGACCGTGCGGCTCACCGTTACCGCGCGTCCACCGGATTCCTGCGCCGCTCAAATCGGGTTCCTGGATAGCGGCGGCAAACCCATCGGCCCCAGTTCCCACGTCTCGCTGCAACCGGGCCAGTCAACTACCCTGGATTTGCCATCAAACGCTGTCGTCAAAGAGGCCGGCCAACGCGTGGTAATTCAGGCGCGGATGGTTCCCGATCAAGCCATCGCCGCGTCCGCCTGCCAGGCCGATATGGAAGTGAACGAAGCCAAGCCAACGGGAGGACCGCATGAAGGCGTCAAGGTTCATGGCCACTGGACCATCGACGTGCGCAATCCCGACGGCACACTGGCGAGTCATCGTGATTTTGAAAACTCGCTGCAGTCGTCTGGGGCTGCCGACCTGGTCGGTTCTCTCTCTCGATCAAGCGTCACCGGCCTGTGGCTGGTCGTGCTGGCAGGTTCTGCCAGCGCCCCTAGCCCGTGTAACAATCCAAGCTCGGGCTTTTGCCTCATGGCTGAACCCACCGAGGCGCCCGGAACGTTTGACAGCAGGAACCTGGCATTTAGCGTGCCCACAACTGGACCCAATAGTGGCAAAATCGTGCTGACTGGCAGCCTCACGGCCACCGCAAGCGGGGCTATTGCCTTGGTCTCAACGGAACTGGATGTATGTGCGGTCGGCGTGCTCCCGGCTAACTGTAACCTCAGTAACGCTCTCCCCAGCACTGCCTTCACAGTCTTCACCGCCTTCGTCTTCGCTGCGAACAACCAGCCTAACGTCCCTGTAGTCGTGGGCCAGCTTGTCCAAGTCACAGTGGTGATCAGCTTCTCGTAGAGCGCCGCTCAAAGCCGCCCCTGGGGCTCCAGAATGTGGAATCAAAAGGTTCGGACTAGGCACCACGTTGTTGTAGTATTGGCCCTGGCTGCCATGCTGAGGTGGCTCCCGAGCCACGCCAGCGCGGAGCGGCCTAGCATCACCGCTCGATCACGCGCTGCTCAAGCGTACGGCAAATTGCCGCTGCGCTTCGAAGCCAATGCGGGACAAAGCGGCGGCCAGGTGAAGTTCTTGTCGCGCGGCCAAGGATATACCCTTTTCCTAACCTCTTCGGAAGCGGTGCTAGCTCTCGACAAGAGCGCTCTGCACATGCATCTTCTGGGGGCGAATGCCAACGCCGAGGCCACCGCCTTCGAGAAACTGCCCGGCACGGTCAACTACTTCATCGGGAACGATCCGACAAAGTGGCGCACTAATGTTCCCACTTACGCGAAGGTCAAATATCGAGACATATATCCCGGCGTCGATCTGCTTTACTACGGCAACCAAAAGCAACTCGAATATGACCTGGTAGTGGCGCCGGGCGTGGACCCTCGAGTGGCGCGGCTCGGTATTTCCGGAGCAAGCAAGATCTGGATCGATCCGAGCGGCGACTTGCTGTTCGAGACCTCCGGCGGAATCGTGCGTTTCGAAAAACCAGTCGCGTACCAGCGGACCCAAAACGGACCCCAATCGATTGACGTACGATACGCGCTCGGAGGCGACGGCCAGGTGACATTTGCCGTCGGCTCTTACGACCATTCGAAGCCCCTGGTCATCGATCCGGTCTTGTTCTACTCCACGTATTTGGGCGGCAGCGGGGGCGAGAACTTCGGTGCCCTACCCAATGGCAATATCGCCGTGGACTCCACGGGCAGCGCCTACGTAACTGGCTATACCCAGTCGACCAACTTTCCCACGGTCACTCCCTTCCAGCCTTCGAACGGCGGAATTGTGAACGCCTTCGTTACGAAATTGAACCCCGAGGGGACGGCCTTTGTGTACTCCACCTACCTGGGTGGGAAGAATCAGGATATGGGCGGCGGCATCGCCATCGATTCCTCGGGGAATGCCTACGTAACGGGCCAAACCACATCCAACAATTTCCCCACAACACCCGGCGCTTTCCAGTTCTCCAAGCAAAGCGCCGGCGCCGACTCGGCGGCGTTCGTGACTAAACTGAACTCCACCGGCTCCGCACTGTTGTATTCCACCTATCTCAGCGGCAGTTCATCCGATTCCGGGGCTGGCATCGCGGTCGACTCCTCCGGCCGGGCCTCGATAACGGGCCAAGCCTTCTCCACCAATTTCCCAGCCACGCCCGGGGCTCCCCAACCCACGCTAGGCGGGGCTCCGGATGCCTTCGTAACCACGCTCGCAGCCGACGGCAGTTCCCTGGTTTTCTCCACCTATTTGGGAGGCAGTGCCATAGATATGGGGCTTGGCATCGCGCTTGATCCGTCCGGGAATATCTACATCACGGGAACCACCCTATCGTCGAACTTCCCACTGGTAAACCCGTTGCAGCCTGCCTATGGCGGAGGAGTTGACGCGTTCGTGGCAAAGCTCGATCCTTTTACTTCCAAGCTGGTTTACAGTACCTACCTGGGCGGCAGCGGTACCGAACAAGGATACGGCATCGCCGTGGATTCGGCGGGGAGCGCCTACGTAACCGGGCTAACGACATCCACCAACTTCCCCACTGCAGACCCATATCAAAAGAACCTACTCGGCAACGTCACAACCAACCAGAATGCTTTCGTGACAAAGCTGAACCCTGCCGGCTCCGCGCTGGTTTACTCAACGTACCTGGGCGCTAGCTTTGTCACTGGTTATGGGATCGCCGTGGATTCGACAGGCGCCGCCTATGTGACGGGCATCACCCAGGGAAATTTTCCTCTGGTGGGCTCTTTGGTGCCGAGCGATCGGTTTCCGAACCCATTCGTAACCAAGTTCAATCCAGCCGGTTCCGCGCTGGTTTATTCTACTTACCTCGGAGGCGATGGAGCTGGTTCCGGGATCGCCGTCGACGCCTCGGGCAACGCCTACGTGACAGGCTTTGCCGGCTTCCAGGCGCCGTTCCCCACCACTCCGGGCGCGGCGCAAACGACTTTCGGCGGCGGCGCGTCGAATGCATTCGTAGTGAAAGTCTCGCCGGGCGGCGCGTCCGTTGCGGCGGTGAAATCGTCACCGAATCCATCTGTGTTTGGCGAGGAAGTCACCTTCACCGCGACGGTGACCCCAGAAGGAGTTAGCTCCAATACTCCAACAGGCACCGTCGTCTTCGACGATGGACAGACACCTTTCGAAATCTTGTCGCTCGCGAACGGCAGCGCCAGCTTCAACACCGGAGCTCTCAGCGTCGGAACCCACAACATCACGGTCTCTTATGGCGGCGATGCCAATTTCGCGGCGAGTACGTCCACCATCTTGACGCAGGTTGTGAATCAAGCGTCGACAAACACCACGCTGGTCGGCGCTCCCAATCCCGCGAACTTGGGGCAAATGGTTACCCTCACTGCGACGGTTGCGCCGGTGAGCCCGGGAGCGGGCAACCCCACGGGCACCGTTACCTTCAAGGAAGGAGCGGCAACACTCGGGACCGGGACGGTGAGTTCCGGAGTTGCCACACTCAATATCTCGACGCTGAGCGCGGGCAGCCACACGATCATCGCGTCGTATGCCGGCGACATCAACTTCACCGCGAGCGCATCTTCAGGGTTCGCGCAAGGCGTGATCCTGCCGGCGATGATTCTGGTGAATGAGTTCATCAAGGTTACGGATACCCCCACGCTGATGGAGCAAGCCATCGCGGTGATCCTGGTGAACGAGTCCATCAAGGTTACCGACACCCCCACGCTGATGGAGCAGGCCATCGCGGTGATCCTGGTGAATGAGTCCATCAAGGTTACCGACACCCCTACGCTGATGGAGCAAGCCATCGCGGTGATCATGGTCAGCGAGTCCATTACTGTCACCGATGCGCCTGCGCTATTGTTGCCAGCCGTGATCAACGTCGCCGAGTCTATTACCGTCGCCGATTTGCCCGCCTTCGGTCCAGCGAATGTGTCGGGCGAGGTAAGTGTGACCAGCAGTGGCTTAGTGTATAGTCACTTAACGCGTACCTTCAGCGGAACCGTGACAGTGCTGAACACAAGTGGGCAAAGTATCGCCGGGCCGATCGAGATTGTCTTGACCAATCTGACGGCCGGCGTGACGCTGGTGAACGCCACTGGAACTTTCGTTGGAAACCCGTATATCGCGGTCCTAGCATCGGGAAGCCTCGCCGCTGGCCAGTCGGCGAATGTCGCTGTCCGGTTCAGCGATCCCTCGAACGCGTTGATCCACTTTACGCCAGTTGTTTATTCCGGGAGTTTGAACTGATATGATTTCGAGATTTGTCGTTGCTTTGTTTTGCTTGACCCTAACCGCGTTGGCGGACCCAGTGCTGGAGGCCGTCTCGGTGGATACCAGCAGCCTGAACGGCACCTCCGGATCGCTGGATTTCAATTTCAATCCGGGCCCGCTGGTCTCGCAATCCGCATCGCTCCAGATTCTGAACTTCTCTTCGGACGGCACATTGGCCGGATCGCCCTCCGTCACAGGCGATGTCAGCGGCACTCTGCCAGGAACGCTAACCTTCGACAACGGCACCGCGCTCAACGACTATTTTGAAGGATTCACTTTCGGCAACGTTTTGAAGTTTGACGTGAGTTTGTACGGACCGGCTCTGAGTTCGCCGGATGGCACCTCAACATCCGGCAGCTCATTCGGTTTCAGTATGTTCTCCGATCCTCTTGGCGCCACCCCGGCTTTCACCAGCGACCTGGTGGACGGGATCGCGTTGACTGTCCTCGTGAACCTTGACGGGTCCAGCGCTCTGACAAACTTCTCATCGGAAACCAGCGTCGAAGCGGCCGCCAGCGCAGTTCCCGAACCGGGCGGTCTGGCTGAAATGCTGCTGCTCCTGCTGGGGACGGTTTTCGCGGCCCGCGCGTCGAACGCTTCCCGCATGGCTCGTTAAACACATCTCGCGGATCGCGAGCGGCACAATGCTCAGCCCTTGGCAATTTCACGCTGCAGCTGGATGTGCCATTCGCGTTCGAGAATAGCAACGGATTTTCCGAGGACGCCGGGAATCGACATGCTGCCACGCCGCCACACTTGTTTTATGCGTTCCAGACCGTAAGCTGCCTCCAGGAACTCCAAGAAACCGGCCAGTTCCACGTAGGTGATATCCGGCGAGTACACCGATGGGTTCCACTCGGGCCGGACCAATTCTTTGAGCGGGATCATCGCGTGCCTTATTGTCATCGCGAGGCAGGTCACATGCACCAAACCGCGTTCAGCTGCCAAGGTGGCGAAGCCCTCTTCAATCCACGCCTCTGCCACGCCCCAAACGTTGGTCAGAATCTCGTGGCAAAGCTCGTGCGTCAGATTCGGGCGTATCGGCGTAGGGACGAAGAAAACGGCGTGTTGTGCCGGCCGCGATCGGCCCTCACCGTGGTAGCCGATCAGTTTCTCCATCCGGTCCGCCGACGCCAGAAAAAGCACATAAATCAGCGTTTCATACTTTGCTACGCCGGCGCTGCGAAGCACCTCGTTACGCGCGGCTTCAGCGCTGTCGCGTGCGGCCGCCATGTTCGAATCGCCATCCAGACTCGCTTCCCAGCAAAACTGGAAATTCGTTTCGCGCGCGCATTTCCAGGTGAAGCCGGGCTGCTTCAGGTATTTCTGGATCACAGCCGGCGGCTCCGTTGGCGCCGCATGGCCGGTAAAGGGGATAAGCACCAGAGCCAGAATCGTCACGAACCGTCCGGCCGCCCGCATCTCCATTTCACGGATTATCTCACCTGCGCGAAGGGCCGTCCGCTTTCTGCCGCCAGCTTTCTGCCGCCTGCCACCAGCCTCCTGGGTCGAATTCTGAATTCTCCGCCTCCTCGCACAACAGCTTCTTCCCCCGTCTCAGGGGACCATAAAAATGGGAAGTCGTCGGGGAGTCCAAGGCTGGAATGTTTTCAGTCGAGCTCGTTCCCGAACCGGGCAGCTTCCCTGTAACGCTGCTGCTCCTAGATCAAACCGGGCGCTGCCGGTGGTAGGCTCTTCTTATGACGCCTTCCGCCGAAAAGACCTCGGTGCGTCCGGTTGAAATCCTGAACCGGCGTCCGCGATTCGTCAGCAATCGAACTTCCGGATTCACCGAGTCCGTCATCCGGGAAATGACCCGCTTGGCCATGGAGAAAGGGGCCATTAATCTGGCTCAGGGCTTCCCGGATTTCAGCGCGCCGGAAGACATCAAGCGGGCAGCGCAGGACGCCATCGCCCAAGACTTCAACCAATACGCCATCACCTGGGGCGCCAAACCGTTCCGCGACGCCATCGCCGCCAAATACCGGAAGTGGTATGGCCTCGATTACGACCCGGAGCGGGAAATCACGGTCTGCTGCGGGTCCACCGAGGGGATGATCGCCTCCATGCTCGCGACCACCAATCCGGCCGACGAGGTCATCATTTTCGAGCCATACTATGAGAATTACGGTCCGGATACATTTTTATGCGGCGCCCAGCGGAAATTCGTCTCCCTGCGCCCTCCGGACTGGACCTTCGATCCGGATGAGCTGCGCCGGGCCTTCTCGTCCAAGACCAAAGCCATCATCCTGAATTCGCCCAATAACCCCACCGGCCGCGTTTTCGGGCGCGCTGAATTGATGGTAATCGCGGAACTCTGCCAGGAGTTTGACGCGCTGGCCATCACCGACGAGATTTATGAACACATCTTGTACGATTCGGCATCTCACATTCCGATAGCGACATTGCCGGGAATGCGGGAGCGAAGCGTTTTAGTGAATAGCATGAGCAAGACCTACTCGGTCACCGGCTGGCGTGTGGGCTGGGTGTTGGCGGCGCCGGATCTATCGGACTCCATCCGAAAGGTCCACGATTTTTTGACCGTCGGCGCGGCCGCTCCGCTGCAACAAGCGGGGGTGCTCGCCCTCAACATGCCGGATTCTTATTATCAGAAACTTGCTCGGGACTACCAGGGTCGGCGGGACATGCTCCTAGGTGTTTTGGAGGGAGCCGGGTTCCGTTGTTTCCGTCCGGACGGAGCGTATTACATCATGACCGATATCGGCGATTTCGGTTTCTCCGATGATTACGCCTTCATTCGGCATATGATTGAGCAAGCCGGAGTAGCGGCGGTACCTGGGTCGAGCTTTTTTGCGGATAGTAGCGCGGGTTCGAAATTAATTCGCTTTTGTTTTTGCAAAAAATATGAGACGCTAGAAGAGGCTAGAAATCGCTTGACCAAAATCTAGCCCAGCGTTACCCTGTAGGTAATTACTGCCAGGTAGCAAGACAGCAGTTCCGGCACGTGTCCCGGCTGGAGGTTTAATATGCTGCCAAATTTTCTGTTGCCTGAAAGCATCGCACGGGCCGATGGCATGGGACCGGAGATCGATCTCGGCTCCAAACGAGGGAAGCTTCTAGTCCTCACCCTGGGCATTACCAGAATCCTTGAACAAGAGAGTCTGGAAGTGTCGGTGTGGGGCTCGATTGACGGTGAAAACTGGGGCTCCAGACCGTTGGCCACTTTCCCACCCAAGTTCTACTGCGGCATTTATTCCATTCTGCTCAACTTGGTCTCGCGCCAAGAGGTACGATACCTGCGTGTGCAGTGGAAGATGAGCAAGTGGAGCCGGCAGGAATTCACGCCTATGTTCGGATTTTATCTGTACTCGGAAGAATCCGGAGCACGCGTAGGCGCGGCCGCCGTCGCGTAAGGTTGATCTGGCAGCGCCTGTGGGGCAGCGCCGCGCGCTGCTTAAGTGTACCCCTACAACCGATTAATCAGACTAGCCACGTAACCCGCGCCAAATCCATTGTCGATATTCACTACCGTCACGTTACTCGCGCAACTGTTCAACATACCGAGCAGCGCCGCCACGCCTTGGAAACTCGCGCCGTAACCGACGCTGGTAGGGACGGCAATTACAGGCACGGATACCAGTCCGCCCACCACGCTTGGCAAAGCTCCTTCCATCCCCGCCGCCACCACCACTACACGCGCTTCCCCCAGTCGCTCACTGTTGGCTAATAACCGATGAATGCCGGCGACGCCGACATCGTAAATCGAATCCACTTCATTGCCCATCACTTCGGCGGTGACCTGCGCTTCCTCTGCCACTGGAATATCGCTGGTGCCCGCGCACACCACCGCGAGCTTCCCCTTGCCGCGCATAGTACGTTCGCGCCAGATGCGGATAGCGCCGGAAAGCGGAAAGTATTCGGCTTCCGGGTACTGCGCCTTCAGTCCGGCCGCGATGGATTCGTCCGCGCGAGTAATCAGCAGATTGGCTGATTTATCTAGCAGGCGCCCGGCGATGGCGGCCACCTGTTGAGGCGTTTTTCCTTTGCCGAAGATCACTTCGGTGATGCCGTGCCGAAGAGCGCGATGATGATCCAGCTTGGCGTAGCCCAGGTCCTCAAACGGCAGATGCCGCATGCGATCCACGGCAGCGTCGATACCCACAGCACCGGAACGCACCGCTTCCAGCAGCCCGCGCAATTGGTCTTGATCCATTCAACCTGAGGGTAGCAGGAAAGAACTGCCGTTTCTGGTTTCTAGTTTCTGGTTTCTAGTTTGTGGACCCGCGCGAACCAGAAACCAGAAACCAGAAACGGTGTTTTACCACTCGATCGTCTGCCCCTTCTGAATTCCGAATTTCCGTATCGATCCACCGTTCAGCTCGAGTACGAAGCGCGCTGCTTGGTTGCCTCCGAAGTGGGGGCATTTGCTGGCTGCGGTTTTGCACGGCGGCGCGTTCTCAACCAGTTCGACGATTCTGTGGTTTTCGTCCATCCAGATCATGTCGAGGGGAATATAGGTCTGGTACATCCAGTAGCCGTAGTTGCCCGAAACCCGATGCACGAAGAGCATCCCGTGATCGGGAGCCAGCGTGTCGCGAAACATCAAGCCGCGCATAATATCGCGGGTATCCACCGCGGACTCGGCCTTGATAATGTGGCCGCCTGGCAGTGTTACTTCGCGAGTCAGGAGCTCCTCCATAGGCGAGGTTCTTGATCCGCAGCCGGCCAGGAAAAGCACCAGGGAGATAAGCACAAGCGAGCGCATGAATTAGAATGGTAGCGAAAATGCCTTTCTGGAAGCGGTTGCGGCTCACGCTCGAGATGATCAAGTTTGAGCACTCCGTGTTTGCGCTGCCCTTTGCGCTCACCGGAGCCTTGCTGGCGTTTCGGCAAAACCATGTGCCCGTGCGTGATTTCGGAGGAAAACTACTCTGGATCGTGGTCGCGATGGTAGCAGCGCGCTCGGCCGCCATGGCGTTCAATCGCATCCTCGACGCGGGCATCGACGCTCGCAATCTCCGCACGCGCATGCGCCACATCCCCGCCGGAACCCTGAGCACCGGCTTTGCCTGGGGCTTCGTCGCTATATCCTCGTTGGTGTTCGTTCTGGCGGCGCGCGCGCTCAACCCCCTCTGCCTGAAACTTGCTCCCGTAGCGCTTGCCCTGGTGTTCTTTTATTCGTACACCAAGCGCTTCACCTCTTTTTCGCACCTGATCCTCGGATTGTCGCTGGGCGTGGCTCCGGCCGCAGCGTGGATCGGGGTCACGGGATCGCTGGACCCACGCATCCTCTGGCTCACTGCGGCGGTCACCTTCTGGACCGCGGGCTTCGATGTAATCTACTCATGCCAGGATTATGAATTCGACCGTTCCGCGGGACTCTATAGCCTCCCTCGTCAATTCGGTATCGCCGGAGCACTCTGGATCGCCCGCTTGTTTCACATAGCGATGATCGGTTGCCTGGTCGCGCTGGCCGTCAGTTTTCAACTGGGCTGGCTCAGCCTGGCTGGAATCGGAGCGGTAGTGCTGCTGCTTTTCTATGAGCACAGCCTGGTCAAGGCCAACGACTTATCCAGGGTAAACGCGGCCTTCTTTACGGTGAATGGATACGTCAGCGTGCTATTCTTTCTGTTTTGGGCGGCCGATATTTACTTCCTCGGCCTCCGAGCTTGAGTACGATGCAGATTCACATTGAAGACCGCCGTTTGCTGCCGATTTTGGAGAAAGTGCAGGCAGGCGCGCGCCTGGATTTTGAAGACGGCGTGGCGCTGTATCGTACTTCCGATATTCTCGCCGCGGGCTATATGGCAAACCTAGTTCGCGAGCGGATGCATGGCAACGTAACCTGGTTTAACGTCAACCGGCACATTAATCCCACCGATGTCTGCGTGGCCAATTGCAAATTGTGCGCCTTCGGCAAGCGCGCCAAAGATCCCAAGGCCTACACCTGGTCGCTTGAAGAAGTCTGGCATCGCGCGGGCGAAGGGTGGTCGGAAGCCGTCACTGAATTTCACATCGTGGGCGGCCTGCATCCCGAACTGACGCTGGATTGGTATTGTGAAATGCTGCGCGGGTTGAAGCAGCGCTTTCCCGAAGTCCACCTCAAGGCCTTCACCATGGTGGAAGTCGCGTATCTGGCGCAGCGCGCGAAGCTTTCCATCCGCGAGACCCTCACGCGGCTGATGGATGCCGGAGTCGACTCGCTGCCCGGCGGAGGCGC
>JBEKJJ010000106.1:0-22648 GCA_050011295.1 Bryobacteraceae bacterium | reverse complement strand
CACCTTGGATGGAAGGTTGATCAGGACCGCCCTCGCTGCGGACAATCAGCAATGGCCAGAGGCCAAGCGAGGCTATGAGGACATGGTCCGGCTGTCGATGTCCACGTATATCCCGCCGACCACTCTCAGTTTGCTGAAGGGTAACGTGTTCGGATGGAAGGGTGAATTGTTCGCGACCGCTTACAAGGAGCACGATCCAGCCCTGGTGTGGTGCCGGTACCTGGATTCTGCGCCTTGGGCTGGCGGTTCCGATCTTCCCGAAGTAGTTCGCAAAATGGGTCTGCAATAAAGATCAATTGGAACCGTGCCTGAACCGGCCAGCCTTTTCGGCAAGTTGATCACGCGGCTACGCTCCGCGTACGGCCGCCCGAAACCGCCCAAATCCGATCCGTTTGAGTTGATCCTCTGGGAAAACGTTGCGTACCTGCTGAGCGACGAACGGCGGGAAGCTGCATTCGAAGCGTTGCGCGAGCGCGTAGGCCTGACGCCGAAATCAATTCTCGCGGCGCCCAATGCCACTCTGCTCGAAATCGCGAACATGGGCGGTATGCGTCCCGAGGTCCGCGTGGAACGGCTCCGCACCATCGCCCGCATTACGCTGGACGAATTCCAGGGCGACCTTCGCAAGGCCCTCAAACTGCCGTTGAAACAGGCCAAGAAGGCTTTGCGGCTGTATCCGAATATCGGCGAGCCGGGCGCCGAGAAGATTCTACTGTTCTCGAAGAGCTACGCCGTGCTGGGGCTCGATTCGAACGGCCTACGAGTGCTGCGCCGGATCGGCTATGGGCAGGAGTGCAAGAATTATTCGGCCACTTACCATTCAGTCGAAGAAGCCGTAGCGGGCGAGATCGGCCAGGAGTGCGGTCCGCTGATCGAAGCCAATCAGCTTCTGCGTCGGCACGGCCAGGAACGGTGCAAGCTGAATGCACCGCTGTGCCGGATTTGTCCAGTGACGGATCTCTGTACGTTTTACAAGAGAGCGAAGGCATAGCGTGGCGCGCGCCTCATGTGGCACCAGGAGCTGGGCGACCTCCCGATTAGAGCTTTTCAAGAATCCGCTTCAGATTCCTTTTGCCGTGAAGAACACGTGCAATCTCCAGGCGCGGGCGCGGGCGATAGACGATCATATATGAATAAACGGAGAAGAACAGCACAGGGTGGGAAGATAGATCGGAACGCTTATGCCCAGATTCTGGGCGAGAGTTTCGAACGCGCCATAAATCTCGGTTTCCACTCGGTTGGCGACCTCAATACCGGCTTGCGCGTAGAGGTATCGCCAAACTTCGAAAATGTCTTCGTCCACTTTGGGCGAGACAATATAACCGCTCATGAAGAGCGCTTGCGGGTATCAATCCAGTTGGCTTTGTTCTCCTGAAGGCGAATACGCGACACGTCGCCCGGAACGCCTTCGCCGCGGTCGAGTTGCGTCAGGCCTTCTCCGATCGCGTCATGGATGGCCTCTTTATTTTCGTGAAGCAGGTGCTCCTCGTCATGAAGCAGTTGAATGGCCCGCTCGACGAACTGCTCGATGCTTTGATAGCCGCCGCGTTCGATGTCCTTCTGGATCAGTTGCTCCAGCTCAGGCGTAAGTTGAATAGTCATAGAGGTCCAATGCGTCACGCTTTGGTGACTGTCAACCTCATCATGGCAGAAGGGACGTGACGCGCGCAAAGGACCTCGTCTACACTTAAGAAAAGTTCTTGGCGATGGAAGCGATCTTCACAGATATCAAACATTCGCTGAGGATCTTAGCCCATAATCCTGGGTTCACTTTCGCAGCCCTAGTCGCCCTGACGCTTGGGATTGGCGCCAACACCGCCGTGTTTTCCATCGTCAACGCGGTCTTGCTGAGGCCGCTGCCTTATCCTGAGCCGGACCGCATCGTCATCCTTGCCACCTCTTCACCCGAAGGCTCGTGGATATCCGCGGCCTCGCCCGTCCAGTTCAACCTTTTGCGCGAACAAACCGGTGCGTTCACGACTATTTCCGCGTACCGGTACGGCGTGGTAATCATGACAGGCGCCGATCATCCCCAGCAGATCCACTCCGCATTCGTCAGCGCAGATCATTTCCGGCTTTTTGGCCAGACCGTTGCACGCGGCCGCGTTTTTTCAGCCGATGACGATCGGCCCGGCGCGGGAAATTTCGCCGTCCTCAGCGATAGGTTTTGGAAGCGGTCTTTCGGGGGCGATCCTCGGATCATCGGCAGAACGATTCGGCTCAACCGACGATCCTATGAAGTGATCGGCATCATGGCTCCAGGTGTCGAAACGGAACCTCCGGCCAGCTATGACAGGGCGAGTGCATTGGATCCAATCGATATCTGGATGCCTTTTCAAATCGATCCCGCGAGCAATGATCAGAATGGCTATTTTAACGTGGCTGCTCGCCTCAAACCCGGTGTTTCACTTCAGACAGCCGCAGCCCAAATGCAACTCGCAACCCAGGAATTTCGCCGCAGATTTCCTCGCGGCGAAAGTTTGCCCCCGAACGGTGTCTTCACGGTAAAACTGATGAGAGACGCCCTCGTCGGTGAAGAGCGTTCGTCCCTATTGATTTTTTTCGGTGCTGTCACCTGCGTACTATTCATTGCTTGTGCGAACATTGCGAATCTCTTACTAGCCCGGGCCACAGGGAGGAAGCGTGAGATCGCCATCAGGGCGGCAATGGGTGCCCGGCGCGGCCGCATCATTCGTCAACTGCTGACCGAAAGCGCAGTGCTATCGATCGGGGGCGGTGTGCTGGGCACCGTTCTCGGAATTGCCGGAATCCACGCTCTTCTCGCGCTTAACACGGTGACTATTCCGCGCGTTGGTTCTAACGCGGCTGCCGTCACAGCCGACGTTACGGTCTTAAGCTTCACGCTTCTCGTTTCGCTAACCACAGGCATCGTGTTTGGCCTCATCCCCGCCTTACAGGCCTCTCGCGCGGATCTAACCGAAGCTCTGAAAGAAGGTAGCGGCCGCTCGGGCACCGAATTTCGCCAGAACAAGATCCGTTCGCTGCTGGTAATCAGCGAAGTGACGCTCGCGTTTGTCTTGCTGGTGGGCGCAGGCCTGCTTGTCCGAACATTCGTCGCGCTACGCTCCGTGAATCCAGGCTTCGACGCGCGCAATGTATTAACCATGCAAGTCTCACTTACCGATCAGCGCTTTCAGAAGTCCGCAAAAGTGGTTGAGCTGGTAAGAGACAGCATTCAGCGCATCGGCGCCCTGCCCGGAGTAACCTCCGCAGCATTCACCTGTTGTTTACCACTGGAGAATGTCACGGCGGGTGATGTGATCGTCGTCGGCCGGCCACTGACCGGACGTTCGCATGGTATGGTCAACGTCGCCACCATCTCGCCGCATTACTTCGACGTCCTTAAAATCCCAATCTTGCGCGGCCGCGCTTTCAATGATCGCGACCAGAACGGAACAACCCCCGCGGCCGTTATCAGTGAAGCCATGGCTCGCCGGTACTGGCCAAAGGACGGGACGTTCGGCGATCCTCTGGGGGCGAGCCTCAGCTTCCCCGATGTCCCCAATGTCACCTGGCAAGTGATCGGAATCGCGGGCGATGTGCATTCCGATGGAGTGACCACCAGCGCCCCCGCCATCGTGTACTTTTCTATGGCGCAGGTTCCGGACGATCTCAACGCTTATCTCGTGCTCAGCCCAATGGCGTGGATCGTCCGCACACGCCAGCCGTCGCAGTCTCTCATCGCGGCGATTCAAAATGAGTTCAGCAAAGTGGCTGTCGGTCTACCTTTGCCGGCCGTCCGTTCCATGGACGAGGTCTTGCGCCGATCCACTGCCGGCGACGAGTTCCACATGGTCTTACTCACGACGTTTGGAGGCTCGGCGTTATTGCTCGCGGCAATCGGCATATACGGATTCTTTGCATACACCGTGCAACAGCGCAGGCGGGAAATCGGAATCCGGCTGGCGTTGGGGGCGCAATCGAGTGATGTTCGCAATATGTTTATGTTTCAAGGGATCCGTTTAGCGCTAATCGGCATTGGCTTTGGGATCCTCGGCTCGCTCGTGCTCACGCGGGTCATCGCGGGATTTTTGTTTGGCGTTCAGGTTTACGACCGTGTGGTGTTCATCGCGATCCCTGTTTTCCTCACTGCTGTTGCTATCGCGGCTGTGTGGTTCCCATCCAGGCAAGCTGCGCGGATCAATCCCATTGAGGCGTTGCGCTATGAATAGAACCCATTGCGAAAACTATTTGCGGTCAGTTGTGGGAAATCGGCATACGCCTGGCGCCGGGGGCGCTGCAACAAAAAAAATCAGTCTCACGATGAGTTAAACCAGCTCGTAGTATTCGCGATAGTCGATCGGCACTTCAAGCAAAAATGGGATTCGTTTGGCCAGCGCCGTTTCCACGCACGCCCGCACTGCCCGAATGCTGGTGGCTCGCTGGCTCGCAATTCCGAAGGCTTGCGCGATCCGGGCGAAATCGGGAGGGTTGAAATCCACTCCGTATGGAGTAAAGCCACGGCGCTCAGCGCTCACTCGGATGAGACTCAAGCTGCGGTCGCAAAATACTACGATGATCACCGGGAGCGCGAGCTCACGGATCAGCGCGAGATCGTGAACCATCATGAGCATGCCTCCGTCGCCCACCACCGCGAGCACCGGTTTTTCCGGCTTCACCAATTGCGCGGCAATCGCCGCCGGGATTCCGAAGCCCATGCCGGAAAGCCCGTTGGACATCAGGAAAGTGCCGGGCTCATAGCATCGCCAGAATTGGCCCATCACCAGTTTGTGCGATCCCACATCGCAAGTAGCGATTCCGTCGGGCGGAAATACGGCGCGCAGCTCTTCGATGAGTCGCAGCGGCGAAAGCCCTAGGTGGGATTCCAGCGGCGCACGCTGGATCGCCGCGCGGCGGGCTTCGAGCAGCTCCGCGGGCCACGGCTTCGGATTATCGATTGCCTCCGCTAGCTGCGCCAGCATGGAATCCAGATCGCCGATGGCTTCGAGCGGCCGATAATCTCCGGCAGTCATCAAAGCCGTGTCGAGAGCCACAACTTCGGCATTTGCGAACCAGGTCTTGTCGCACTCCACTGGATCGAAACCTACGCCGAGAATCAGGTCCGCGCTTCGGATGGTCTCGATGATTTCCTTATCAATCGCCATTCCGGACGCTACCCCCGCAAACAGAGGATGGTCGTCGCTAGCCACGCCTTTGGCCTTGGGCGTAACCAGGAATGGCGCCTGGAGTTTTTCGATCAACGCGCGAACGAAGGGTGTTGCCGAGGGTGTTGCCGCTAGACCAATCAAGATGAGCGGACGCTCGCACGCGTTCACGCGGCCTGCGATCTCATCTACCACGCTCGCGCTGTCCGGCTGCGTCGCGAGTCTGGCCGGTGGCCCGGATTGCCCGGCATATTCCGCGACCGCGATATCGCTCGCGAGCGCAATATGCACCGGCCCGGGACGCGGCGTGTTAGCCAAATCCATCGCACCATTGACAATCTCCACCGCCTCGCCGCCTACGCTGAATGAGCCCTTCGAAACGGAAGAAAATAATTGATCCAGCGGCAGCCGCTGATGCGTCAGGGTATCGATGACGCCGCCTGGAATCTGCGCGGTGACAGCCAACATCGGCGCGCGATCCAGCCACGCGTTCGCAACACCAGTTATCAGATTTGTAGCGCCCGGACCTAGTGTTGCGACGCAAAGGCCCGGAACACCGGTCATTTGTCCCACCACTTGCGCCATCCACGCTGCGCTCCCTTCATGACCGGTCAGCAGGAATCTTATCTCCGCCCGCCGGCAAGCGTCGATAAATGCGACAATTTCCCCGCCCGGCAGCCCGAAGGCCAAGCGAACGCCACGCGTGGCGAGCGTTTGTGCCATGGCTTCGGCGTGGTTAGGCATGCGTCCCTAACATGATAACGGAGCATGTCAATCAAACGGGTGGGTGAGAACACCCACCACTTCAAGAGCGAAAGCCACACCAATGCCGTGTACTCCTAGGATGTAAGTACTGGGAACTGTTGACTATTCCCCTCTGGTGTCCATGCCGTACTCCCTGGGCCTGAGATTGCAATGGGTTACGTGGGGGGAAGGAATTTATGCGAAAAGCTTTTTCTGTTGCAGTGGTTATTACGCTAGCCTCGTCTTTTGCGATCGCGCAAGACAAGCGTCCAGCGCCGGCGCAAGCCCTGAGAGGGCGCGAACTCTTCGTGAAATCGCCCAAAGGAACTGCCTGCGCGACATGTCACTCCCTGGATGGCGTCGGGACCGCAGTGGGGCCGGATCTTTCGAAATTCGCTTCTGTGGCAACGCCGCATAGCTTGGTGGCCACTATCAAGATGACTATGACCAATGAGGTTATGCTGGTGAAAACCGCCGATGGAAAATTCCCTGGAATTCTCAAGCAGAAGCAAGGCGATGACGTCGAGGTCTGGGACCTCAGCAAGATGCCTCCGGTGCTTAACAAGCTGACTGCGAAACAGATCACATCTATGGAACGGGACACCGTTTGGAGACACCCGCCGGCCCTGGCGGATTATAGCGCGCAAGAATTGGCTGACATCATCGGATTCTTGCGCTGGGCGTCCACTGGATCGCAAAAAGAAATCAAGGCGTCCGAGGTCGAAGATTCGCAGTAAGCAGCTCGTCCCAAAAAAAGCCGGCTCGTCTATGCGTAGTTTCAGGTGGTGAGTAACGCAACACGAGCCGGCCAGCGGCTGCTATTTTTGATTTTCAACGGCCGTCGTGATCCGCATCTCCTGATGCGGCTTTGGCCTGCTGGCTCAATTGCACAGTGTCCTGAGGCTCCGGCGTTTTCGTTTTGGCCGCTGCCTTGGCCTGCTGCTGTTGCTGCTGTTGCAAATACGACTGACTCACAGGGGTCGTGCTGCTAATGGTGTTTGCCATTTATTACTCCTTGCTGAGAGCTCTTATCGGGAGGAGCAACCAAAGCTTTAGGGAAACCTCAGCTAAAAAGTCCTACCCCATCGAAGAGCTTGTGGCCTAAGGGCATCACCTCATGCTCCTCTCTCGCGGCTCGGATAAATACGAGCGATTGGAAATATCCACTACTCGCTCGGCTTCCGAATTCTGGCTGCCGTCCGCCAGAATGGCCTGCAACAGGTCGCTGGTGCGTCCGTCATGCAGGAAAAAGATGCGCTGGCCGAGACCCCAGCGGCGCTGAACTGAATTCGTCAGGACCCGCGGAACCCTGCATCACCCCATCCGCCAACTGTGCCCCCATGTGATCCACCGCGAGATCGGAGAACAGATTCACCTGCCTCTGGCTGAGAGCTGCCATCGATGGTGAGGCGGGCTGGCGTTGGTCGATCCAGGAATCTCATGAATCCCATGAAAGACAGGATGTCAGCGGATCTGTGCTTCCTACATTGAACCCGGAAGGACTTTCCGGCGTTGGGTTGGTGGCGCAATTGGGATTATCCTCGCGCTCATTCGGGAAATTCTCATTGGTCACGCCCGTCTCGATGTTGGTAGGCTTCACCCGCGAAGATCAGAAGCGATTTATTTTGCGCCTTCCACCCAAAGCACGCCACCGTGCCATCATTGGCACTGGTGTTCACGTGACCCTGGATGCCGAAGAACGCCTTGCGCCCCCTGAGGATCACTAGCGAGGTTCTGCTGGATATCCGGATTGTGTATGAACCGAAGTTCTCACACCGGCCCGTGCGGTTTAAGGAAGGCTGGTACGGTGTTCCCGGGAGCCATGCTGGAAGCCTCGGCAACCTGCGGATTGATGGCCGGGCTCGACCTTACCGACTGTGCATGGCACCCAGCGCAGGAATTCAAATTGAAGCGTGGGCCCAGTCTATCCCCCACGGCTTCCACTTCGTTGAACGTCGGAACAGCATGATTGGTGAAGAAATCCTGCTCGCCCGCCGTCATCCCCGCGTTCGGCGCGCCGGCCGGGCCCGGGCGCACGCCCGCATCCACCTGTGCGGTCAAAGCACGGCTGTGAAGACAAATAACAATCCTGATTTCATGTTTAGACACTCCTGGCTTTAGATTTGACTTACTGCTCACGTGGACACACGTCGAGCTACATACTAAGTGAAGGTGAGCCCGTTACGACTCAGAGAGGCAAGACGCCCTCAATTACCGAACTGCTTGGACGCGAAACTTACTAGCCGTACTCGTAACGGAGAGAGAATATCATCGGATGCCGGTCGAAACAACCCCACAATTTCGAACATTGCTTAGCCTTTTCCGACGCGGAGTACTATAGCACTAGCGCAATTCACTTATAAGTTCCCGATGCCTCTTCCCGAACCGCGGTCGTGAGGGAGTTCAATCCGCGGCCGCCTTTTCGTCAAGTTGTAAATTGTCCGATGCAACACTGTAATTGTGCTGGCGATAATGTTTGGGCGACTGCGCGAAGCGCCGGTGAAATGCACGTACGAAACTGGAGTGATGTTCGTATCCAACCGTGTGCGCAATCTCTTTGATCGGCAGCTCACTCGACGCGAGCAAGTGAGCCGCCTTTTGTAGCCGGTGTTCGCCGATCAGATCGTGGACGTGCAGCCCGGTCTTCTGCTTGAACAAACGCTGCAGATGCGCGGGGCTGAGATGAACTTCGAGCGCCAGCTCACCCACCGAACAGGCCGGCCGCGAATGGATGAGATGCACTATTTTGCTAAGGCGTCGTTCTGCGAGCACGGATTTCAAATTGGACCGCGGCAATGCAACGCTCCTTCGGATGGAGTTCGATCTTCAGCTTCCCCTCAACGGTGAGGTGTCACCGTTACAGGATGTGACGCGACGCGAAATGAGCTGGAACAGGAGTTCAATCGAGGGTATTTGATTCGCACATTTCGACTGATTAATGGTCTTGCCGTGACGGCATTCACGCTTCGAACTGGAATACTAACACGCTTCCGAAGGGCTGTCAAAGAAGAAAGTGTCTTACGAAAAAAGTCTAACCTCACCGTTAGAACTGGTTACACACGAGGTCGCGTTACCGAAGCTAATTGTCAGGTGGCTTAAGAATGGCTACGCAGTCATTTCGTGTACCGCCGAAGGCTGTAAGAAATCGGCAGCCCGATCACGACCATGTGCACCGCCAGTCCCAGAATCCGGTCGTGAAGTTGGTAGGGGCCCCGGGCATGGAGGGCGGATAGCGGCAAGACGATCAGGCTCATGACCTCTTCCACCGCGCCGCCGAAAAACAAGCCGCACACCAACGGGTGTTCCTTCATGAATTCCAGCCTGAGGCTGACCGCGTAATAAATGGTGGCGGCTGAGAATGCGATAAAGAAGTGCAAAAGGACGCCAAGGACATAAGTTCCAGCGCCTCCCTGGAAAGCCGTCGGGCCCAGCAAGCCGGCCGCGATGGCGAGCGGGATGTTCCATCCAAATAGGATGGAAGCTTGTAGGAGGTCCAAAGTCCCGGCGATAGCCCCGCCCACTCCAATTGCCAATAGAACGTTCCTTTTCTCATTCATCCAATTCTCATTCACCCAGGGCTACGATAGCCGGGACAGGCCCGCGAAGTCCTGAAGCTGCCTTGAAACACTCTGAATAGTTCTGAAATGACGCGGCCAGTGGTTACGGCGGGTTGGTATAATTCCGGCAATGCTTCGCATCGGCGCTTGGTGCGTCAATCCGGCGTCCGGTGAGATCTCCAGGAACGGAGAGACCGCCCGGCTAGAGGCGCGGACGATGCGGCTGCTGCTGTGCCTGGCCGAGCGTCCGGGGGACGTCGTCAGCATCGATGACTTGCTCAAACAGGTTTGGCCTGGAGTCATCGTCAGTCCTGACTCCGTCTACCAGGCCGTGGCGTCGCTGCGCCGCCTGCTCGGCGACGACCCCAAGCAGCCCACCTACGTCGCAACTGTGCCGCGGCTAGGGTATCGGATGGTGGCGGCCGTGAGTCCTTGGGTAGATCAGTCCACGGCCCTGCCGGCGAGCGTTCGAGCGACGCCCGGTGGTCGCCTGAGAACCTGGTTCCCGTTGGCGGCGGGCGCGGTGATTTGCCTCGCCCTGGTCTCCGTAGCGGACAGGCGCAGGATGGGGGTGTCCCCGGTGGCAGACCCGACCGTGACGTGGCCCGCAGCGCCCGCGGTACAGATATCGCAGATTACGGTACCCACGGCCACGGCGTAAGAGAGACTTGATGTTACGTGCGGCAAAGGGAGCCTTGCTTTTGACAGACAGAGCCTTTCCAGTGCGAATGTGTGCACCGGCTCTCCTTGACCGGATTACGGTCGTGACCATTAATCGCTCTGGTCCGGAGAAACAGCAAGTCATTTCTTCAGCGATACATGTTGACAGCGATCAGGGCAATTGGCGGGGCTGGTTCCCTTTTTTATAGAACCCGACAAAATGGGCGTTTGAGGCGTCTCCCGTAGCGCACCCGAATCGTCAGCCGCGAGAGCCACTTCTTCGACGAAATCCAGGTACCGGCGCTTTAGGCGTTCCAATTCCGCATGGTTGGATAAAGTAGTGGCGATCGGGCTCAAGATATTCTCGAAGGCGGTCCATTCCTCCTGCATGCGCAGTTTGAGCCTCGGTCATACGCTCTGCGTAGGTCCCGCCTGTTACGTGGCAAATGTTCGTGGCACAAATGTTCGTGGCAAAACCACCAAAGGAGCATGTTGTGGTATAGTGGCGCGAGCCTGGGAGACCAAAATGGAAATCCTGGTGAATAGGCTGTTGTTCTTTAGATGTGGATGTATTTCTGCATTAAGTGCTTGGGCGCAACCGCCCACCCAGAACTACGTCCTGGGGTTCTCGCAGTTCCAAATCGCCGCGGATCTGACGAATTCCATTGCTTTTCTGTTTTAGGAGAAGGAGAACGCATCATGTACAAGTTGGTTCTGATTGGGTTTGGCCTACTACTTGCGCCGTCTTCGCCAAGTCAAGAGAAGGCTGTAAACGCGCCCCCGTCTCCGGCGCCAACCGCAGCTCCTTTCGGAGTGAATGATGTAATCGAGATGCTTGATGCGAAGGTCCCTGAGGACGTCATCATAGGGCAGATAAGCAAGGCGAATCTCAAGTTTAATCTAAGCACTCGGGACGTGGTTTCGCTCACAAAAGCCGGCGCAAGCGAACGTGTGTTACGCCAGTTAGATCCGTCCATCCCAATCTCAAAGGCGCCAGAAGATTCAGCTAGGCTGGTTTCCGTTGCCGCTCCTCCACCGCCGGTAGAGGCCAAAACGGAAATCAAGCTTGAACCAGATCCCAACGATCCGGATGTACCGCACACGCCGGGTATGTATTTGTATACCGAGAAGAATGGCCAGCGAATGATGGTTAGCCTCAACAAAACCGTTCCCGAAACATCAAGACAGAAGCATACCGGTGTGTTTGGTTGGGCTTTTTATGCCTTTGTCCCGAGAGGAAAGGCCGTTATCCGAACCGGCGATCACCAGCCGGTCTTCTACTTCTATGTCGGAAAAGCTGACAAAGTGAATGGTGAGGTGGACAGCCCGGGGCAGCTTACCCTCATTGCGATGGACCCGCAAACGATATCGAAAGTGCCTGGCCGCCGCTTCTTATACGCGAAGCAATCGCATCCCTTCTCGGCCCCGATCTACGGGACCGATCCGAAAGCTATGAGGTTTTTCCAAGCGGAGTCAAAGAGGCCGGAGGCATTTCGCTTAGTGCCTGACAAGGAACTGAGTTCTGGTGAATACTGCTTCTTCTTTTCCGCCGGCGCCGGCGGCGGCAGCGGTGGTTCGCGAGGTACTGCCGGGGCCATTACTTTATGGGACTTTGGCATTGATTGAAATCGGTAATGTAGGCACTTTCTCGAGCAAAGATTCCTTTTAACGCTCCTTAAGAGAGCGCCCGCACCGCTTGCTTCTGCCAGGGCGTAGCTTCCACGATTTCGGCCAGTCTCGTGCCATTGGCGTTGCTTCATCATCCCGCTGGGGGCTTACGCGATCAGTGGATCTGGGGGGAAAGATGTGGGTGCATTCGATGCGACGATAACGGTTAATAGTCACCTAGCCATCTCAAATAAGTCTTCACTTGCTCTGGTCGAACGGACGCAACCGGTGACCGTGACCTGGACGGGAGGGGCGCCAGGTAATTATGTCCTGATCGGCGGATACGCTCCCAACGCCAACTTAAACGGAGAGTATAATCCCAAGGCCTACTTCGCCTGCGCCGAGGACGGGGGGAAAGGGACCTTCACCATATTGAGTTACATTCTTTCTTCCATGAATGCGGACCGGACGGGCGCTCAGTGTACCTTGCCTACCAGGCTGTGAGATAGCAGCCTGTATCTAAATGGGCCGTTTTCCAGACTGGCGGAAACATCTGACAGTGGGCGTTGGTCGGCGAGAAACTCGAACCACGCAATGGGAGTTCGCGGGCGTGGTGTTAAAGAGGCCTTCAACGGTCTTTATGACAGCCAGAATCGTCAAAATGGCTTCGGTAGCCCCGTCGTGAGCAGCTCTGGGCTTGCCCGAGCCATACAGCGATCGCATTAAGAGAGCGAGATTGCACGCGGCAGCTTGAATCAGGAATTTCTTGTGCACGTTCTCAAGGCCTCGCACATAGAGCCGGTCCAGTCCGCCGGTATCAAACTGATGCGCGAAATTCCTCTCGATCCGCTCTCCCCGTTGCCGCTGCAACCGCTTGCCGCGATCGCCCTGCATGCGCCGCCGATTGGCGTAGACCGCTGCCTTCTCCGTCGCTTTGCCGTCCCAGTTGCGCTGGCCGCGATCGGGCTCTGCTATATACGTTCGCACTTCTATCTCAGCCAGACCAAGCGCGACATCGTTACTGTGATAGCCCTTGTCCGCCACCACTTCTTCGACTCCGTCAGGATGCACCTCATACTCGCCATCGGGTGTCTTTTCGGCAATCAAACCGGCCACCGCGATCGCTGCCTCAACCACGGTTTCCTGGACTGTCGCAGTATCGGCAGCGGCGCCGCCGTGCGTGGTGACCGCGACGATGGCACCGGTTTCCATGTCCACCGCGTTCTCGGCTTTATACGCCAGCGCCGTGCGTCCGTCTTTCAGTTTCGTGATCTCGGCCTCGTTGTCGATTGGGCTTTTCCAATCTTCATTGGAAGTCTTCTTCTTCCGCTTGCGATCCATGCGGAGCAATGCTGCCGTGTCTGTGGCGTCGATTCCTTCCGCTTCGGCAAGGCACTTCAAGTACGTCATGTAGCTCTCGCCCGTGTCGCGGCGCACAATCGATTTCATTGCCGCGTTGGCTTCCAAAGTGGTCGAATCCACGCCGATTGTCTTCCCTTTGATGAGCCCGGCCTGCGCCAGCCGCTCCAGCACCCAGGTGAAGATTCGCTGATGGGTTTCGCCGTCGATCAAGCGTCTGGTGCGCGAGATAGTAACGTGATCCGGCGTGTTCTCATCCAGTCCGATGGACAGGAACTGCCGGAGCGTGAGCGAATCGGCCAGACGCCATGCGATGCCGCGTTCGCTATCGAGTCCTTCGAAGAAGCCGATCATCATGACGCGGAAATACTGGCCCGGAGGCAGCGACGGACGTCCTAATTTATTGTGATAGAAGCCAGCGCAGCTGGTCTCGCAGAAGGGATCAAAACCGGCGTTGTCCAGGACCTCATTGAGCCGCTTGTAGAACGGATGACCCGGTGCCGTCGGAAGCTCGCCGCCATACCAGAGTTCCTCTTGTCTTTGTCGCTTCTTCCGCGTCCCCATCGCCATAGCTCGATTGTAAGACCAAGACATTTTCTATACCACATGTTTTTGGACTTTAGACACGGGCTGATAGATGACACGGCTCGACTTACGAGGAATATTCCATGACCTCGAATTTTAAATCCATTTATTGGCGGCTCCGTGGTAAAGTAAATTCAGCGTATTCGAGAGAGTCCTTCTCAGATTGAAAGGAAATTACCGCTATGCGTTTTTATCAACGCTCGCTCGCCGTCCGAACGGGAGCCTATTCGTTGCTGGTACTGATGGGAGCAGTAGCTTTTTCGCCCAGGGTCCATGCCGACTCAATCCAGATTTCGGGCACAGTATGGGAGAATACTCCAGACGCGGGCAATGCAGGGGACCCGGCAAACATGGGTTTAGGCCTTGCCAGCGCGAAATTCACGAGCACTGGAATCCTTTATTGCTCCGATACACTCCAGTCAGGATGCAGTTCAACGAGCGCCTACGTTGTTAATGCATTTCTGAACTTTCCCACATTCACCAACCAAGTGAATGGTTTCAACCCCACTGCGGCCTTCAGCAATACCGAAGTGCAATTGACCGGTACGATCGCCCTGAGCGGGGGCGCAAACAGCTTCGAAATTGGTCATGACGATGGATTAACCCTAGCCCTGAGCGGAGGCCCCGGTTCCACAACCTGTTCCACTCAATCGGGCAGCCTATGCGTCGACGCCCCCGGTCCGACGGGGTTCGCAGTAACGCCCTTCACCGTTGTACCCACGGTCGCCGGAAACTACAATTTCACCCTTGACTACTCCGAGTGCTGTGGCGCCCCCGCATACCTGTTGTTTGCTTTTCCGAACGGGGCTCCGGTCGGCTCCGTACCGGAACCGAGCAACATCGCTCTGCTTGGCACCATGGTCGCTGGAGTTGGATTGTATTTCAAGCGCCGCAAGCAAGCCTAGCGCTTCCTCTGAATCCGACGACAAGATGTTCCTCAAACCGCCCCTTCTGGGGCGGTTTTTCGGTGCAATTTGTGCCGCGCAAGACAATTCAGTTGTCGCTTACACGATCGGCTATTATCCGGATGCGGCTCTGCTCGACGGCTAATTTCACGAAATCAAGGTCCGCGTAAACCGGCCTGGCAGCCTTGGGTCTATTGGACCACGGTAGGAACTACGGATCGCAAGGTGCCCGAGGGAGGTGCCTGAGAGACGGGTATCGTCCGGCGTGGCGTACTAACTGCACAGAAGCTCTTGCGGCCTAGCCGCGTTGCTCTACCACGGCAAGCCCGCGAACTCAGCCCCGCCCATCAGAAAATCCGTCGCCGTGCTCCCGTTCCTCGATCTCACCGAGGGAATGACCCACGAGACCTTCGCCGACGGCATGACCGAGGAGCTGATCGGTAGACTCAGCAAGATTCCCGGTCTGCTTGTACCCTCTCCCACGTCATCGTTCTATTTCAAGGGCAAGCAGGTACCAATCGCCGATATCGCCAAGACACTGGGCGTCGCTTACGTGTTGGACGGGAGCGTGCGCAAGTCCGGCGACAGACTGCGCGTGGCCACGCGGTTGATTCGTGCGGACAACGGATACGTGGTCTGGTCGGAAAACTACGACCGGCCGTTCCACGACATCTTGATGATCCAAGACTACATCGCCGGAGAAGTAACGAAAGTGCTCAAGGCATCCATCTAGTGGCGCGTCCCAGTGGAAGTTTCGTGTCAAAATTCATAACATGCCCAAGACACCAGCCGGATTCAGCCGCCGCAGTCTGTTGGACGCCGTGTCCAGCGCGTCAGCCGGAATCGCCGCCACTGCTTTGATCGCCCGCGAGCTCAAAGCCGCGCCGCCTGAGGAAACTCACGGCGAGCAACAACTGGAGAATTTCAAATTCGATATCGAGAATCAAAAAGGCTGGGTGGGAGAAGCCGGCTCAGCCAAGGAAGCCACCGTCGCGGAGTTTCCCGTGTCGCAAAGCATCGCCGGCGTCTCTATGCGATTGCAGCCCGGCGCCATCCGTGAGCTGCATTGGCACGCTCTCGCGGCTGAGTGGGCTTATGTCATCGAGGGACGTTGCCGCGCTACCGTGATTTCTCCCAATGGCCAGGCTGAGGTTTCCGAATTCGAACCCGGCGACACCTGGTATTTCCCTCGCGGACACGGCCACGCCCTGCAGGGCTTGGGGCCCGGTGAGTGCCATTTTCTGTTGGGCTTCGACAATGGACATTTTTCGGAGTTCGGTACCTTCAGCGTCACGGACTGGATTGCCCACACGCCCGCGCATATCCTCAGCCGCAATCTGGAATTGCCGGAATCCGTCTTCGCGCAGTTCCCCAAAAAAGAGGTCTACATCGGCCCGGGTACGGTTCCGGCTCAGGCTCTGGAGCAGGTTCGCAACACGGATCTCGAGCCGAGCCAGGCGTCGCATAAGTACCGGTTGGACAAGCAGACGCCGCATGTATTGGAAGGCGGCGAGGAGCGCATCGTTTCTTCGCGGGAGTTTCCCATCCAAACTACATTGACGGCCGTTCGAATGGATCTGAAACCCGGCGCGCTGCGCGAAATGCATTGGCATCCTCACGCCGACGAGTGGCAGTATTACGTGAGCGGCGGAGCGCGCGTGACTATCTTTGGATCGCATGGCCGTGTTCGCACCGAGGAGTTCCGGCCCGGGCAAGTAGCGTTCATTAAGCAGGGCTACGGGCACTATCTGGAGCAGACCGGCGATGAACCCACCCGCATTCTCATCCTCTTCAACAGCGGAGTCTATGAGGAGATCTCGCTCTCGGCGTGGTTGGGCGGCAATCCCGGGTCTCTCTTGACAGACAATTTTGGAATCTCGAAAGATCAGGTGGATCGATTGCCGCGCAAGTCCGGCGGCATATCCGCGCGAAGTCGCGGTTAGACGTTACTGCCCAGCCTTTTTCCCCAGACCCCTCAGCGCCATGCCGCGATTTTGAATGGCATTGGCGTAGTTCGGGTCCAACCGGATCGCTTCATCAAGGTCCGCCAGCGCGTGCTGGTAATCGCGTTTCAAAAGGTACACATAACCGCGAGCGTTGTAGGCGCGCGCGAAATCGCTTTGTAGGCGAATGGCTTCGGTCAGCTCCGCGATCGCTTCGTCATAATTTCCGGATGCTGTCAGCGTGCGTCCCTTGAGATCATGTTGGGCGGCCGACCCCGGAGCCACGGGTTTTTGAACGCGCGCCACCGGCTTCGGCGGCGGTTGCGGCGGAGCAGGTTCGCGCGCGGGCTCGACGGGCGGGACAATCGTCGGGGCAGTCGCCGGCTTGACTTCCGGTTCCGGCGGCTTCGCTTCCACCGGTGTGGGCTCTTCCGCCGCTTTGAGCGCTTCCGCTAATTTTGCTTCGGTTTTCTTCAGAACATCCGATGCTTCGGTATAATCCGGCCGCAGCCGCAGCGCCTGCGCCAAATCATCGCGCGCCTTGGCAAAATCTCCCAGCAAGTAGTAAGCGCTGCCGCGCGCATACCAAATCTCCGGCAGATTGGGATTCAACTCAAGAGCCTTGGTTCTGTCCGCCAAGCCCTTTTCGTGCATCCCCATCAGATGATACGATCCACCGCGCGCCAGGTACACTTCCGCCATGTTGGGCGCGATCCGCACCGCTTCTTCCCGATCGTTGAGCGCTTCCGCCAGCCGCTGCAGCCTCACGTACGCGGCCGCGCGTGCCAGGTACGCATACGGATCCTGCGGAGCTATCTTTATCGCCTCCGTAAAATCCGCGATAGCTTTTTCGTTTTCGCTCAGATGCAGGTAAGCGGCTCCGCGCAGGCTGTAGGCCCTGGCATCATTGGAACGCATTCCGAGAACTAAATTGAAATCTTTTATGGCTCGCGCAAATTCCCCCAATTGCCCCCAGGCGAAACCGCGGTCCAAGTAGGCGTCCGTGAAGTCACTCTTCAGGTTGATGCTCTGGTCGTAATCCTCGATGGCGTCGCGATAACGTCCGGCCCGCGCGTAGACATTGCCCCGCGCTTCGATGGGGATTGGATCGTCCAGGCGCAGCTTGATCCCAATGTTGTAATCGGCGATAGCCTGCTCGGTCTCGCCCAGGCTGGCGTGAGCGGCTGCCCGGCTATTATAGATAGCCGGTGTGTCGAGCTTGAGTTGGATTGCGCGGTCATAGTCAGCCAGCGCCTTTTTCGGATCCGGCAGTGCGCGATAAACGTCGCCGCGCACCTGATAGCCCTGCGCGTCATCCGGCGCCAGGCGGATCGCCTGCATTGAATCTTCGAGCGCGTGTTGCTGATCGCCCGCGAGCGAGCGCACTTTGGCCCGATGCTGGTAAAATGATGCGTCGGCGGCGTCATTCTTGATCGCCTCCGTAAAGGCCTTCTCGGCCTCCTGCCATCGTCCGGCCGCTTCCTCGCGCAGTCCTTGGCGGAACGCCTTCTGAGCCGTTGGATTGGAGGCCAGCAAGGCCGAGAGGAACGCGAGGGAGGCCAGGAGCGAACTACCGCTGCGCATTGAGAAGCTTCTGAGTTTTCACGTTAGCACAGTAGCAGTAAACCGAGCCGCGCCCGCGCCCGGCAGGAAGCGATACCACGAATTCGCACCCAGCGGCACTCGTGGTATCGCTTTCTGCCGAGCACGGCTCGGCTACACTCTCGAAAAGCTCCGCATTTATGTGGCACACCGGCGTTACGGAAGCGCCGCGGTAGGAAATGCAATCAGCGAGAAATGCGAGACAATCCGCCCCAGGAAACTATCGCGCTCCGATACGCTCACCCACTTCAGCAGCGCCGATTCGCCATCCTCGGAAAAGAACCCGACGCCGCCCCGCGTGAGACGATTGTCCATCCAGGAGCTCACCAACTGGCCGTTTACAGAGGTCAGGAAACGCCCGCCCCGCACGCTGACTTGCACCCGATAATCCACACCCCGTTCCAGCGTGAGGGGCAAAGGCAGTTCTACGCGTTCACGCTCGCGGCCGTCCAGAACTATGAACCGCACCAAGCCGGCATTGGGGAGAGGGCCGGGTTTCGTGATGATGAGCTTGGTTGCGTAATAGTTCCGGACGTCAGAGGCGCGAAACGCCCAGTCGATGCTCTTGCGCTCGATCTGTCCCATGAATTCCATCTCATAGTTCGACATGGATGTGGACGGTTTCCAGACGCGCAGGGAAGTTGGATGCACCACACCGCTTTCCATGGACCACTCCGAGCTCACTGATTTGAAACCTTCCCAGTTGGCAACTCCCGCATGGAAATCCTCTCGCAAGGTGCCGGTGCCCTTGCTCTCCAGCAGGTTGCCGATCATTTGTCCGAAGCCGCCCCGGCCAGTATGGGGATTCGCATCCGGCAAAGGCGAGATTGCCTTGACCGCCGGCGCGCCCATGGGTAACTGCGACAAGGCCAGCAATACGAATACTACGGCCAGCCCCGCAAAAACTGTCGTGGATACGCCTGGACGTCCCGATTTTTCCTCCCGCTTCACCTGCGTAATAGCGCGCCAGGTGGGGGGTTGGGTTTCGTCGAATCCGTACAGATCTTCGGCCTCGCGTACTGCCCGCGCAGACCTCGACGTAGCTTTCTTGCGATGGTCGTCACAGCAGAAGTGTTGATCCTTCAGCTTGCGGACCGGACCGATTTTCTTGCGGCAGTATCTACAAACCATATTTACTAACCATTGGTTCTATGCCAGACATTGGTTCTATGCCAATCATTGGTCCTGTACCAATAGTTCCTGCACTTCAGGATGATCCAGTTTAACCGATGGGTTTCGACAAGGGAATGTACTAAGGGAAGAATGTAGTTGTGGTGGGCGTTTGGGAGTGGGTGGACTAGGGCAAGTACCTTAGGTGTTACAGAGTACCCCCAAAATGGTGGAACATGGGACATAGCACTTGTCGTATATCTTGCCAAGGTGAGTGGAATGCTGCTAATTACGCGTGGGACTTTCGCCGCGGCTGTTACTTTAAGCCTTGTCGGTCTAACAGGTTGTGTTGAGTGGGAGTCCGAGGGTCCTAGCCGCACAGAGCCCCGCTCCGTCGAACTCGACAAGTCCGAGATGGTGCATGTCGAACTGAAGATGGGTGCGGGCGAACTCAACGTCCGCGGCGGGTCTCCGAAGTTGATGGAGGCTGATTTCCATTACAATCGCCCCAGCCTGAAACCCAACGTGCGCTACGATTCAAGCGGCTTCCGCGGCCACCTGGTGGTGGAGCAGCCCTCCCATGGGCCCCACGGAAACAACTCCGACTATCGCTGGGATGTACGACTCAACGATGAGAAACCGATCGATCTTCAGGTCGATTTCGGCGCAGGTGAAGGCCGCTTGGATGTTGGCAGCCTTACGCTGCGCAGTTTGGAAGTGCATATGGGCGTTGGCCAACTGAGGGTCGATCTGCGTGGGACACCCAAGAACGACTACAACGTAAGCGTTCATGGGGGCGTAGGCGAGGCCACCATATACCTTCCGTCAGGTGTTGGAGTGATCGCGGACGCCAAGGGCGGGATCGGCGGGGTAAATGCCCGTGGCTTGGAGAAGCGGGACGACCGTTATGTGAATGAAGAATACGGCCACGCCAAGACCACCATCCGGCTGGATGTGCGCGGAGGCATCGGCGCCATCAATCTGATCGGCGGTTAGGACAAGCCTCTGGCTAGTCCCCGGCAAGTCGGAGACTTGCCCTACAAGACTACATCTAAAGGATTTACTACGCCATGCCGATCAAGTACTGTCAGTACTATTCTCGTTGCTACACGGGAGCTATTGCCCTTGTTGGACGTACCACCAATGATCTGGCTGCTGAGCTTCATCATATTAGCTCTTCTGACGAGTTACATTCGGCGGAAACGCCGCGGGGATCAAGTCGAAGCGGAAACACAGGGAGCAGCGTGGGATGAATCGGCCAACGGCGATCTATTCGAGACAGCACCAATTGGCTATCTAGAGGTAGACCTCAAGGGCGTAGTACGCCGCGTGAACCGGCGGGAATGCGAACTTCGCAAGCTCGCCCAGCGGGAGATGATCGGACAATACTGCTGGGATTTGACGCCACCCTCCGAACGGCAGCGATATCGCGATCAAATCGAGCGCAGGCTCACCGGACAAACCGCGCTATTGCCTTACCAACATCAGTACCTGCGTCCCGACGGCGCCGAGGTGACCGTTGAAATCCATGAACACAAGCTAGAGAACCACCATCGCATCATGGTTGGTCTGCGCTTGGCTTCCGTCGACGTTACCGAACGCAAGAAGAGCGAAGATCAGGCCTACGAAAGCGCCGCGGAATTGCGCGCGCTGTTTCAGGCTTTCCCGGATTTGTTTCTGCGCCTGGACCGCGCGGGAAACGTTTTGGATTGCAAAGGCGGCCAGAGTTCCGATCCATTCCTTTCCGCCGACAAGTTCACCGATCGAAATTTGAAGGACGTACTGCCGTCCGCGGTGGTGGAGCTGTTCGGCGAAGCGCAGGACAAGGTCAGAAAGACCGGCTCGCTCGAAGTGATCGAGTTCAAGGCGGAAGGCCGGCAGGGCGAACAGGTTTACGAGAGCCGCCTGTTGCCGCTGAGTTGGGATCATTGGATCGCCGTCGTTCGAAATATCACCGCGCGCAAAAGCGGCGAGCTGAAATTGACGGAATACGCGCAGGAGCTGGAGCGCAAGAACGAAGAGTTGGAAGCAGCCCTGGCTACGGCGCGCGAGGCCACGCAGCTCCGCAGCCGCTTTCTGGCGAATATGAGCCACGAAATTCGCACCCCCATGAACGGCGTGCTGGGGATGACGGACTTCCTGCTGGGCACCAAGCTAACGGATGAGCAACAGGAGTTCGCCGATTCCATCAAGCGCTCCGCGGATGCGCTGCTGGCGCTGATCAATGACATCCTTGACCTTTCCAAGATCGAAGCCGGCAAATTGCGGCTGGACCGTGTTCGATTCCAACTGGGAGCCACAATCGCCGAGATCGCGTCCATGTTCGCCGTGGAAGCTCGCGCGAAGGGCCTGCAATTTGTCTCCAGCATTCCTCCCGACTTCCCGCGCGTCGTGGTGGGCGATCCAGGGCGTCTTCGGCAGGTGCTGAGGAATCTGCTGGGCAACGCGCTCAAGTTCACCGATCGCGGCGAAATCGGAGTCCACGCGGAACTGTTGAACGAGGCGACCAATGTGATTCAGGTCCGGTTCACCGTGCACGATACCGGCATCGGAATGCCGGCCGATCAGCAAAGCCGGCTGTTTGAGAGTTTCACGCAAGGAGACGGATCCAGTACGCGGCGGCACGGTGGAACGGGACTGGGTCTCGCGATTTCGAAACAATTGGTGGAGTTGCTGGGTGGGGAAATCGGCGTGGCGAGCCAGCCGGGGGAGGGAAGCCGGTTCTGGTTCACGGCCAGCTTCGGCAAGGCTGCGCCTGGAGCCATGCCCGCGCCAAAACCGGCGGTCCGGGACGCTGTCATTCGGCCAGCTTCCCAGGCCCCCGTTCCTGTGCCGCCTCCGCGCCCGCAGAAGCCGGTGGCCCTGGCCACTCATTTAAGAGTGTTGCTGGCCGAAGACAACGAAATCAACCAGCGCATTACACTGCGGTTGCTCGAAAAACTCGGAGTGCCCGCCGATGCAGTTGTAAATGGACGCGAGGCCGTACAAGCTTTGGAAAAACGAAAGTACGATTTGGTTTTGATGGATTGCCAGATGCCGGACATGGATGGTTTTGAAGCCACAGCCATCGTTCGCAGCCGCGAAGTGGGCACTCATACGCCCATCTGCGCGCTAACCGCGAATGCCATGGAGGGCGATCGCGAGCGATGCCTGGCAGCCGGCATGGACGACTACATTAGTAAACCCGTGGGTCTCGAAAAACTGCAAAAAGCCGTCGACCGCTGGGTGCACCGGCCAGTTTGACCGAACCGCGACCGGAAGGAAGTGACCATGGGCCTGCTGGCCCACCAAAGTCCATGAAGACGCCGTGGCGCACGCACTCTTGCGTGCTGCGCCGAGACTCGTCTCGGCGTCGAGCGGACATCGACACGAGTGTCGATGCAGCACGCAAGAGTGCGTGCGCCACACGGCGTCTTCAGCGGAGCGCTACAACGACATCACACCTCCAA